>JANXAA010000507.1 GCA_025061865.1 Acidobacteriota bacterium
GATGCGGGACAGGGTATAGCCGTGGCCCACATGCCGGTAGATCCCCGGTCGGACGAGGCGGCCATGGGCGCCCGACTCGTCCGACCGGGAGGCGACTGACTCGAGAAGCGCCTTGAGGTCTGACGGAGGGCCTGACGTCCGGACCCAACGCCAGTCGTCTTGGGTGCGGAGCCAGGCGTCCGTCCAGGCACATTCCATCGCCTGTTCGACGAGGCCGAGGACGCGGGCAAGCCACGGGTGCAGGGGCCCGACGCCGGCCTCGTGCCAGATCACCCGCTGGAGCGCTTCCAAGGGATGAGAACGGGCTCCCAGGTACATCCGCTCGACCCAACGGACCGACCACTGCCGCAGGGCCGGGAAGGCAAAGACCCCCGGCACGGTCGCCAGCAGGGCCATCAGGAAGGCCTGGGCGCTCCGGTCGAAGGGCACAAAGTGCAGGAGTAGGGCATATAGGAGCATGTAGAGGGCGACCAAGCCCATCAGCAGGGGTGCATACGTCACGGCCCGTCGGAATAGGTGCTCGATGTCCCACCGCCGCTGGCGGGTCGCCATCAAGAGGCCGACGGGCAGGACCGGATGGGTCAGGACGGCGACTGTCTCCCAGAGCTCCGGCGAGCGACTCAGCAGGATAGGACCGGCGGCGACCAGCGTCGGAAAGAAGGTCAGGAAGATGGCACTGGCTAAAATCTGGAGCTGACCCCGCTCCAAGCCGTGCGTTTGGGACACGACCCGCAGACAGCGAACAAAGGCATACCCAAAGGCTCCTAAGAGGGCGACCCAGTCGAGGTTCCAGAGAGCGTGGTGCAGTCGCAGGAACGTCCGGCTCCAGGGGGCGACCAGGCCCGTGAGGCTGAGGACGACGGGGAGGCCGTGGAGACTCAACCAGAGGGCTGGGACGGTCTTCCGAAGTGGACGAAGGAAGCGCCCAGGCCGGGTCGGCGGCCATCCAGCTGCCCAGTAGATGACGGCGATGGGTGCCACGGCGAAGCCGACTCGGTCCAACACCCAGAAGAAGTGGTCCAGCCCGTCCCACGTCCCGACAGGCGTGAACATATAGACCATCGAGAGACTCAGGACGGCCGTCCACATCCGACGATAAAAACGTCGGTAGCTATACCGGACGCGTAGCCACAGGGCAATGCCCCAGAGGAGGGCTCCCGTCGCCCAGACCCAGACGGTCGGGAACCATCGACGCCCGGCCACTGTCCAGTTCACGTGGACCAGGCGGCGGTCTCGTAAGAAGGTCAGCGTCACGGTGTCGCCGGCCCGAAGACGTTGGACCCGCCGCGTCGTGTCGACGGCGTCCTGGACAGGCAAGCCGTTCATCAAGAGCCAGACACTCCCCGGGACGACCTGGTC
>JANXAA010000508.1 GCA_025061865.1 Acidobacteriota bacterium
CGGGTACATCCCAGCGGCCACGCCCGTCAAGAGGGCCATGATGACGCCGGTCCCGAAGGGCTGGAGGGTGAAGGCCACCGGTAAGCCCGCCTGCTGCATTAGGAGCATGACCCCCCCACTCAGGCCGATCCCCAGGAGGCCGCCCAAGAGCGTCAGGCCCAGCGTCTCCAGCAAAAACTGCAAAGCGATGTCCCGGGGCCGGGCCCCCAGGGCCTTCCGGAGACCGATCTCCCGTGTCCGCTCTGTGACGGCCACGACCATCACGGCCGTGATCCCGATCCCTCCGACCAGCAGGGCGACCGACGAGATCAAAAGCGACGCCAACCGGATGACGGACTCGATATTCTGCCAGAACTCCAGGTATGCCCGTTGAGTGATGATCTCGAAGTCGTCCGGCTGGTCTGGCCGAAGTCGATGCCGCCACCGCATGATGGCCGTGATCTGGTCGACGGCCGTCCAGACGGCTCGCTCGGAACGAGCTAAGGTCGCTACGGCGGCGAACTCCTCCCACCGGGGCGAGTACCGCCCATAGACGGTATAGGGGATGAAAATAAACTGATTGGGATTAAATCCCAGGATCTGGGGGAGCCGACCTAAGACACCCACGACCTGGAAGGGGATTCCGTCCAGCCGGACCGTCCGACCCAAGGGAGACGTGTCGGGAAATAGGGCTTCCCGGGTCGCCTGACCGATGAGGACGACCCGACGGCCGGCCCGGACCTCCTCGGCCGTAAAGCCCCGGCCCTCGGCCAGATTCATCTGGAGGATTTCTAAGACCCGCTCGTCGACGCCGCGCAGGACCATCGGGGCCGTCTTACGCGGGCCATAACTGACGATGACTGCCACGGGTACGGGTTGAATACCCAAGTAAATACCCGTCGATTCTACGGCACTGGCGTGCCGTGCGATAGCTTCCGCATCTCGGAGTGTCAGATAGGGCCGCCGTTGAACCTCCAGACGATAATTCTGGTCGAATGCCTTAGTCGGATTGAGGCGATGAACCAGGATAGTGCGGGGACCGAAGATGCTGGTGCCCGCGCTGATAGTCCGGGCGACGCCCTCGACGAAGGCCGAGACACCGACCAGGGCCAGGATACCGACAGCTACAGCCAGTAGACTCAGGGTCGTCTGAAGAGGATGGACAGTCAATCGGTCGACGGCGATCCGGAGAGCGTCCCGCCAGTTCATGACTCTGCCTCCGGGTGGGTCTTCGGGGCGGGGATCAGCCTTTTCCCAGACGCCGGGGCCTCGACCCCTCACCCGTGCTCGTAGTGAAGCGCCTGGACGGGGTCCAGGCGGGCCGCCCGTCGGGCTGGATAGTAACCAAACAAGATACCGGAGACACCTGTCAGCGCCAG
>JANXAA010000509.1 GCA_025061865.1 Acidobacteriota bacterium
CCTCCAAGCCGGGGACACCGTGACCCTGGGTTTGAAGATGGAAGACGTGGATAGGGGTCAGACGTACACAGACCCCGAGGGTGAGGAGATCGTCGTGACCCTTGGGAGCCCGGTCCTCCATCCGGCCCTGACGTATCACTTAGAGGGCAAGCGTCCAGGCGACACTTTTACATGGGAGATGGACGTCACCCTCCCCTGGGAGTCGGAGGAGGCGGCCCCGGCGTCCGAGCGGCCGGGCCGCACGCGCCGGGTCCGCTTATCGGGCCGCATCGAAAATGTTTACACCGTGGAGCTCCCGTCTGTCGAGGAACTTTTGGAGCAGGAGGGCTTCGAGTCGGTCGACGAATGGCGGTCGGCCCTGCGGGAGCGGCTGGCGGGCCGACTTGCCGAGGAACGAGAGGCCTGGCTTCAGGGTGTCCTCGTGGATGCCTTGATCGCCGAGCCGCCTGTTTTGCCCGACTGGTTGGTCCGTTCCTTCCTCCAGGAAGAGGTCGAGCGGATCGTCCGGAAGCAGATTCGGGCGTACGAGCGGATGCACCTGTGGCTTACGCATCTGGAGTCCATCACCAGTGAGGCCCTACCATCGGCCCGTCAACGGGTCAGTCGGGTAGTCGCCCTACATCATTTCATCCGGTCTGAAGGCCTAACTCTGACCGATGAGGAATTCAACCAGTACCTGTCCGAAGTCGCCCGTCGGGAGAACCGCACCGTCGAATCTCTTCGGGCCTACTTAGAGGTTGACCCGGCAGAGAAGGCCCGTGTGTTCCAGCAGGCCCTCTTCCGGAAGGCGACCCACGTCCTGATGGAGCGACTGGGGGTCTCGGGAGCATCACTCTAATGCCTTGCTGTCAGACGACCCGGGTAGGGGCTCGGATTTCCGGTGAGCCAATTGCTTATTTCAGGAGACTACGATGGATCCGAAAGGGCAGTTGATTCCCATTGTCATCGAGCAGACTCAACGTGGCGAACGGGCTTACGACATTTACTCCCGCCTCCTGCGGGATAACATCATCTTCCTGGGGCTTCCCATCGACGACAGCGTAGCCAATCTCATCGTCGCTCAGATCCTTTTCCTGGAGGCCGAGGACCCTGAAAAGGACGTCCACCTCTACATTAACTCGCCGGGGGGATCCATCACGTCCGGCCTGGCCATCTACGACACGATGCAGTTCGTCCGACCGGATATCACGACCTACTGCGTCGGTCAGGCCGCCAGTATGGCGGCCGTCCTGCTGGCGGCGGGGACCAAGGGCAAGCGGTACTCGCTTCCTCACTCCCGGGTCATCATCCATCAGCCGATGGGTGGGATCCAGGGTCAGGCCGTCGACATCGAGATTCACGCCCGGGAGAT
>JANXAA010000050.1:0-1935 GCA_025061865.1 Acidobacteriota bacterium
CCTGGCCGCCGAGCGCTACGACGGGCCCGAGCCGATCAACATCGGCTCGGGAGAAGAAATCAGCATCCGGGACCTGGTCGACCTCATCCGGGAGCTGACGGGCTACAGGGGCGACGTCGAGTGGGACACCGGCAAACCTGACGGCCAGCCCCGCCGACGCATCGACACGACCCGGGCCCGGGAATGGCTCGGCTGGCAAGCCCGGACGCCCCTGCGGGAGGGCCTCCGGCGGACTATCGAGTGGTACCGGACATATCGGCCCGAGGCCTAGGGAAACCCCCTCATCCTGGGTCGGTCGGCAGATGGACAGATAGGTCCTTCGGTAAGGGGCGCGCTAGGTGACCTGTCTATCTGCCCTGGCTCAGCGGCCTGGCCTGAACACGGTCCTTCCCCAGGGGGTCGGAAGGTCGACCTCTCACTCCGTCAACGGCTCTGCTAAAACGCATCCTTCCCGGCCCCGGGCCTATCGGGATAATTTCTAAAGACTTGCCCAGCCGGTCCCGGGCCCCATTTCCACAGTCTTTCCACACGTTTTCCACATATTGGGGGTCTTCTTCAGGTATCCCCAATATCTTGACAAAGGAGGTCTTCAAGGGTATAATGAGACCCGTCGGGTTAACACGATGAACATGACTTAGGAGTTTGCAGATATTCAGCGAGGGGCGGTTCCACGCTCCTGCCGAGGCGCCATTCACGGGTCGCCGTCGGGTTACGGCCCCTGAGCCTCGGCGGACTGCCTTACTGCCCTATCTCAGGAGGAGGGTCCTATGAAGGACATGGAAGGCCCTGTCGTTTCCCGCGGCAATGGGACGGGTGGGGGCATCGAGGAACGTCCGTGGGCTCCGGAGGTACCGGTGCCGGCGGACCTCCCTCGCCGAGAGCCCTTGATTCGACGGTTCTACACCCAGCCGGGACAGGACCCTTTCGAGACCGTCGAATACGAACTCCGGACGGTCCGGATCATGGACCCCGACGGGCGGGTCGTCTTCGAGATGGACGGCGTCGAGGTACCCAAGACATGGTCCCAATTGGCGACTGACATCGTAGCGTCCAAGTACTTCCGTAAGGCCGGCGTGCCTGGCCGGGGCCACGAATGGAGTGTCCGGCAAGTCATCCGGCGGGTCGCCCACACGATCCGTCTCGCCGGGGAAGAGCAGGGCGGCTACTTTGCGACGCCCGAGGAGGCCCAGGCCTTTGAGGATGAACTGACCTACATGCTCCTTCATCAGATCGGGGCCTTCAACTCGCCCGTCTGGTTCAACTGCGGCCTGTGGCACGCCTACCGCATCGATGGGAGCGGAGGGAATTGGTACTGGAACTTGCGGACGAACCAGGTCGAGATGACCTCGACGGCTTATGAGCACCCCCAGTGTTCGGCCTGCTTCATCCAGTCGGTCGAAGACGACCTCATGTCCATCTTTGAACTCGTCAAGAACGAGGCCCGGGTCTTTAAATACGGGTCGGGTACGGGGACTAATTATTCGAAAATCCGGGGTTCCATGGAAAAATTGTCCGGCGGGGGGACGTCGTCAGGCCTGATGTCCTTCCTCGAAGTCTTCGACCGGGCCGCCGGGGCCACTAAGTCGGGCGGGACGACTCGCCGGGCCGCCAAGATGGTCATTCTCGACATCGACCATCCTGAGATCGAGGACTTCATCCTCTGGAAAGTCAAGGAAGAGGAAAAGGCGTGGGCCCTCATCCGGGCTGGCTACCCGGCGGACTTCAACGGCGAGGCCTACCGGACCGTCTCGGGCCAGAACTCCAACAACTCGGTCCGGATCCCCGACGAGTTCATGCACGCTTACCTCCATGACGGGACATGGTCGACCCGTCTCCGGACGACGGGCGAGGTCTGGAAGACGTATCGGGCCCGGGACCTCATGCGGATGATCGCCTATGCGGCTTGGCGGTGCGCCGACCCGGGCGTCCAGTTTG
>JANXAA010000050.1:1945-9903 GCA_025061865.1 Acidobacteriota bacterium
CACGACTATTAACCGATGGAACCCCTGTCCTGGCACGGGCCGCATTTATGCCACAAACCCGTGTTCGGAATATATATTCTTAGACGACACGGCGTGTAACCTGGCGTCGCTGAACCTGACGAAATTCCTCCGGGGCGACGGGACCTTCGACGTCGAGGCCTACCGACATGCCATCCGGGTCTTCTTCTTGGCGCAGGAGGTCCTTGTCGACTTTTCGTCGTATCCGACCCGGAGGATCGCGGAAAACAGCCACCGTTTGCGACCTCTCGGCCTGGGTTATGCGAACCTCGGGACGCTCCTGATGCTCCTCGGGGTCCCTTACGACAGCGACGAAGCCCGAGCCTGGGCGGGCGCCCTGACGGCCCTACTCACGGGCGAGGCTTACGCCACGTCGGCCCGAATGGCGGCCCGCAAGGGCCCCTTCGAGGAGTTTTATAAAAATCGTGAGCCCTTCTTAAGGGTCATCCAGATGCACCGCCAGGCGGCTTACAGTATCGACGCCACGAAGGCCCCGGCCTACCTCGTCGAGGAAGCCCGCCGGGCGTGGGACACGGCCCTCGAGCTGGGCCAGGTTTATGGCTACCGCAATGCCCAGGCGACGGTCCTTGCCCCGACGGGCACTATCGGGTTACTCCTCGATTGTGATACGACGGGCATCGAACCGGACTTTGCCCTCGTCAAGTTCAAGAAGCTGGCCGGCGGCGGTTCCTTCAAGATCGTTAACCGGGCCGTCCCCGAGGCCCTCCGGCGCCTAGGCTACACAGAGGCTCAGGTCCAGGACATGTTAAAGTACCTCCTGGGCTCCCTGACCTTTGAGGGCGCCCCTCACATCCATCAGGCGTCGCTCCGAGCAAAGGGCTTCACCGATGAGGAGATCGCTCAGCTCGAAGCCCGACTCCCCCAAGTCCTGGACCTGGACGGCCTGTTCGTACCCGGTGTCGTCCCGGAGACGACGCTCCAGCGTCTGGGTTTCACAGTTGAACAATGCCGAGCGCCCGGCTTTCGGCTCCTCGTGGCCCTCGGATGGACGCCCGGCCAGATTCAAGAGGCCAACGACTGGATCTGTGGCCGTCAAACCCTGGAGGGAGCGCCCCACCTACGGCCCGAGCACCTCCCCGTCTTTGATTGCGCCAACAAGTGCGGCCCTTCTGGCCAGCGATACATCGAGCCGATGGGTCACGTCCGCATGCTGGCGGCCGTCCAGCCCTTCCTAAGCGGTGGCGTGAGCAAGACGGTCAACTTGCCCAACGAGGCGACCGTCGAGGACATCGAGCGGATCTACGTCGAGGCCTGGCGGATGGGCGTCAAGTGCATCTCGGTCTACCGGGACGGCTGTAAGGCCTCCCAGCCCCTGAACACGGGCCGTAAGGTCGAAGAACCGGCCCCGACCGGAGTCCCGGCGGCTATCTCCTCGCCAGCCTCGAGGCCCCGGGTCGAGGTCCCGACGTCCGAGTTTCCCCGCCTCCAGCGTCGGCGACTTCCCAAGAAGCGGTACGGCTTCACCCAGGAAGCCCGTGTGGCCGGCCAGAAGATCTACCTCCGGACGGGTGAATACGAAGACGGGACGCTCGGCGAGATCTTCATCGACATGCATAAAGAGGGCGCCGCCTTCCGGAGCATGCTGAACTGCTTTGCCATCGCCATCTCCCTGGGCCTCCAGTACGGCGTTCCCCTCGAGGAGTTCGTGGACGCTTTCGTCTTCACGCGGTTCGAGCCCCAAGGCCCTGTCGAGGGTCACCCCCACGTGAAGTTCGCCACGTCGATCATCGACTACATCTTCCGGGTCCTTGGTATCGAATACCTGAAGCGATATGACTTAGCCCATGTCCCGCCTGAGGAGGCTTTCAAGGAAGACTTGGGTGCCCGACGCCCGGACCTCGAAGAAGAAGCCTCGAAAGAGTTGTCCCACCCGTCCGAGGACGTCTCGAAGGCCGGTCCGAGCCCGGTCGTCTATGGGTCCGCCATGAGCCGGCAGGCCCGGTCCTTCATGATGGACGCCCCGGCCTGCGACAAGTGTGGCCATATCACGGTTCGGAACGGTTCTTGCTACCGATGCCTGAATTGCGGGAACTCGATGGGGTGCTCGTGAAGATGGCAGGATGCAAGATGCAGGATAGGGTCCCGGGTCCCAGGTCTCGGGTCCCAAGAAAAAAGACGACTGACCTTAGAACCCAGGCCTCAGACGCCGAGACAAGGAAGTTTAGGGTCTATGGTCGGGGGTCAGGGGTCTGGTGGCCTGGGACCTTCTATAGGGTAGACCGCCTTCTTATCACACCCGCTTTGCCACCCCCCTGAAGCCCCCTGACGGTTGGGCCCGCTCCTTTTCCCCCCGGGGGCGGGCCCGTTCCTCTTATTCTATGCCTTATTTCGGCAGTTCAGCCCCGGGGAGGCTGAGCCTCTGTGTATACATTTTGTACGATGTATAGTTTCAGAACAGTTTGGCCTGGGGGAGGCCGAGAAAATCGGGCGCCTCGGTTTGGCATGGAATTTGCATACATACCATGTCGCGTATCTGATAAACCCCTCTCAGCGTCTTTCCCGCCCATTGTACGGGTGAACGTCTCTGGAAATCCGCCATTGACGAGCCGAACGGACAGCATGAATCCCGTCACTCGGTACGGGTTACTCCTCACTCGTTAGGGAGGTTCGACATGCGACGTTGGATGGGCGTCACCCTGGTAGTTTTGGGGCTGGTCCCCTGGATGGCGGGGTGCCAGTCGGCCCGGCAGGTCGCCCTGCCGGATAATGGGCCGACGACCGGCTGGGTCACCTTGAAAGGTCAGATTCTGCAATGGGTCAACGAACAGGGCCAGTCCCTGATCCCCTCTGGGTCTGTGACGGTTCGAGAGACCCAAATGCAGTCCAATATTCATCCCAATGGCTCCTTTAACGTTCCCCTTCCCCGACCGGGGACTTTCCACCTGGTGTTTCGCCACTCGCAGGGTTCGCAGGCGGAGGTCGAGGTCCAGATCGAGGACACCGGTGAAATTGAGATTCGCATCATGATCCAGGGCCGAGTAGGCAACCTGGTCGAGAAGATTCACATCCATCATGGCAAGGCCGACCTCATGGGGACGGTCGCGAACCCGAGTACGGGCCCGAATCAGTTTACGCTCCGAGTGTTCGACCAAACTTACACAGTCCAGTACGACAGTAGCACGAATTGGATCAACACAAGCCCGGTCCAGTTGAAGGTCGGCGATCCCTTGGAGGTGAAGGGTCAATATAATGGGAACTTCACGGTGCTGGCGAGAAAAATCCGTCTCCATGCTCCGCAAGGTCCGAAGCCCCCGGAGTTTGAGGCGAAGGGGACGGTGGCGAATGCGGCCGTGACGTGCAGTCCGACGCCCTCGGGTTCGTTCACTCTTCAGATGCAAGGGGGCGGGTCGGTGACGGTCCTGGTCGATGTGCGGACTCGCTTTGAGCGGGGCACGTGTGCGAACCTGGTCAACGGGGCTTTCGTCGAGGTCAAGTCCCGGCGGCCAGCGTCCACGCCGTCCGGGGCCTGGATTGCCGACGAGATTAAATTCGAAGACTAACCCAGGTAGGGCACGGCCTGGGCGCACCTGTAACGTTTGCCTGACGGCAGGCGTTCGGTCGGGGCGGGTTTTAACCCTGCCGATGACGCCATCGCTGACAGGGCCCGGTCAGGGAGATATCACTATCACGGCTGGTGTTCTGATGCGGGGCGACCCGGCGGGTCGCCCCTACTTCTCTCTCTAACCGTCTATCTGTTTAATTGCCCAAGACGATTGCTTGTCATTTCGTGATTCCTCACTCCTTCCGACGGTTCGTAGGGCCGCTTCCTTTTCCTGACAGCCTTCACATTGGCCACAGGGCATCGGGCCATCCCAGTAGCAACTCCACGTCAGGCCGAGGGGTGCACCCAGGGCAAGACCTAGCTGGACGACGGCGTCCTTTGCCAGTTCCAAGAAGGGAAGTTCCAGGCGGGGGCGGTGGCTGTACAAGCCATCGGCGATCAAGTCACCCAGCCGGGCGAAGTAGGCGGTGGAGGCGTCCGGGAAGAGGATTCCGTCGTGGCGGTAGTGGCCGCCGACGATGCGGGTCGCCCCGAGGACTTCGGCATAGTAAGCGGCGATGGCGTAAAACAGCAAGTTCTTGGCCGGCAGATACACGGGGTTGACCCCGGCCAGGTCGCCCGGAAGGACGCCCTCTCGACGCCAGGCCTGCAAATCCCGATAGAAGGGGAGGGCGACTTCCAGGATTTCTACTCTGGCGACGGCCGCAATCTCTCGGGCCGCTTCCCGTTCGCCCCGGGGACGGCCAGCATAATCGACGCTCAGGGGAACGGGCTTCCAGTCCTGATAGCGAACCCACCAGAGAGCGACCGTCGAGTCGAGACCGCCAGAAAATAGGACGATAGCCACTTCGGGCATCTTTAGACCTCAGGAAGGCAAGTGGGCAGGTCGGCAGAATGGGGACCGGGAAGGATGCTTAAGTCAATCCCGGTACCTGTCAGTTTCCACATCACCAGGAGTCGTCTCTGACATGCTCAACTTTCCGACCGCCTCCACCGCTTATCTACCGACACATTCTCAGAAAGGCAACAGCAGAGCTATGTAAGCCCGGCGCCGGTGCCGGCCCCCGACCTCGACGGCCCCGCCGACCCGGCCGGTCGCCCGAAAGCCGGCGGCACTCGCATGCAGACGGACCTCGGCGCCGACAGCGTGGACTGTCTGGGACCGCCGGGTCCCCTCGTCGAACGGTGTAAAGTAAGCCCCATCGTAGAACAGGGCCACGCTGAGCCGCTCCATGAAGAGAGGGAACAGTCCCAGGCTTCGTTGAATCTCATACACGGGCCACCGGTATTCGACGTTCCAGACGAGACCTCGTCGGACGAGGACCGTCTCAATGCGAGCCCGGACAGGGCCGAGGTCGTCGGATTCGAGGCCCAACGTAAGGGCCTCCGGATCGGGTCCCGTCGAGAGGGCGCCCGTCAGGCGCAAGGCCAAGACGTGGTGACGCCGCCATCCGGGCGCATACCCCCGGAGGTCGCCGCCCAGGGTCATAAACCGCTGGCCCTGGAACCCCCAGCGGCCCCATCCGATAGCCGTCCAGCCGTCTTCAGGGCTGACTGAATAGGGGAAGCGTAGGGCCCGGGAGTAAGACAGTGTCCACGGGATGGACCAGCGGTCCTGGAGTTTTTGAAAGTGGCCCGTCTGGTCAACGGTCCACAGGGGCGCATAGCGAAAGCCGAGAGCCACGGCACCGGTCGACCGCATTCGTCGGAAGGGGACTTGGAGGGTCGTCTCATAGGTGTCCGTCGCTAGAGAGACGCCTTTTCGGAGAAGTGCAATTTCTCGTCGGGCTCGCAGGGCCAGCGTCGGATACCATCGGTCCCAATGGTACAGGACGTCGTAGCGGACGAGGCGGTCGTCGAGGCCGTAGTCGACGACGGCCTGATAGGCCGAGTAACCCCAACGGTCGACTCCCAGCAAGGCGACGCCGATACGCCAGTTCAATTCGTCGGACCGCGCAACGGGGAACCACATGAAGGGCCGTATGACGGGGAGGACCGGGGACCGTCGGTTCCAGCGGATCTCCGGCGGCGGGGGCGTTGAGGTCTGTGCCTCTGGAGGGCGCAAGCTACACTGTTCTTTCAGGACTTCCGAATAGGACGTGCTCGGCCCGTCCTCGATATGGAGCGTTCCGGTAGTCGGTCTGATCTCCCACGCCGTCGACCAGGAGCGGGCGCCCGAAGACTGGCACGGGCCCTCGCTCTTCCCCGGTCCTCGGTCTCCAGTCGGATCGCAGTCGTTCCCGGCGGGTTCTCTCGTCTTCCCCGAGAGAGAGCCAGACTGAGGAGAAGTGTCCTTATGAACAGGTTTGAACCGCAGGAGCGAGGCGAAATCGCCTCTCAGAGGCAGGCGGGCAGGGTGATAGCCGTCGGCTTCATAGACGGCCACAAAGAGCGTATCCGGCGTTAGCCACGGCGATCGGAAGCCAGTGCCTGGCAGGACGACCTGCATCATCTGCTCGGTCTCTGGATTCCAGGCCCATACATCGAGTTTCCATGCGTAATCGGCCACAAACAGGAGCCATTGTCCGTCGGGCGACCAAGCAGGGTCCATCTTACGGCCTCGGTCCCGAAGCCATTCGGCTAAGCGGTGTCCGTCCGCAGTCCACAACTCGAGGCTCCACGTGGCATCCGGACGATGGGCGACGACGGCGAAAGTCGAGACGCCGGGTCGTTCCGATTCGGACGGACGCCACCGGGGCTGGCTCCACCGGACGGTCGGGTCCTGGGCTACGACCCGAAGGACCCCGTCGGGTTCAAGGACGACGAGATCTGTGATACCGCCGTCTCCATGGCGAACGGCCACGATGCGGCCCATGGCGTCCACGTCTGGGTCTTTCAGGCGGAGACTCCCGTTGAGCCGTGTCTGACGACCTGTCTGAGGGTCGACCCGTAAGAGGCTGCTTCGGAGCCAAAACGAACGCCGCCATTCCAAGACGCTCGCCACGATATGACCTTGAGGGTCGACCCCAAACGAACCGGCCGGCACGCCTTCCAAAACCCGGCGGGTCCGACCCGTCCGGGGGTCACTACAAAAGATGCCGGGGAACTCGTGGGCCCGCTCGTTAACGTAGCAGATTTCATTGCTGACCCACCGGAGACTCGATACGAAGTACCCTCGGCGGGTGATGATTTCCAGACCTCCAAGGTCGTGAGTCTGGGGTTGGTCAGATTTTCCGTTATCCGGGTCCGCCGGAGGGCCTGAAGGGATTTCGGCCCAACGGGCCCAGAGGTGGCTGAATCGGTCACCCAGATGGTGGGCCTCCCGGGCGTTCAGGAAGAAGGGCCAGAGGGACTCGTTTTTGGCCCGGATCGCTGGCCAGAATGTGTCGGGATGGTGCCGGTGCAGTCGATTGAGGAAAGCGGCTCCGAAGTGATAAGCCGTCAGGCCGGCCGGCCATGGGGCCCGGGCAATCCAGGCTTGATCGATAGCTGGGTAGGTATTCGTCATCCGAGCAGTCTGGTCCATCGTGTGCGTCTCGGCGCTACAGGCCCGGCCGCCCCAAGTCCATCGGGTTTCTTGTAAGGTCGCCAGGCCCTCTGTAAACCAATCGGGGGCCAGGAAATTCGGGAACAGCAGGGGCGACCGGCCAAATAGGAAGCGCAGGCCCCGGTAGACAGGATGCGCCTGTTCTAGATGGAACACATGGGTTAGTTCATGAACGAGGACGGCCTTTAGCCAGTCGTCGTAGTCGCCGATCGTCTCGGCGCTGTCAGGCGGCGGCAGAAAGACAACGACCAGGCGCTCGGGGACGACGGTCGCAAAGCCATGGGCGACGTCGGCATGGTCGGTCAGGATGAGCCGAATTCGGCCGGGACGGTAACCGAAATCACCGGACAAGCGCTCGTACGCCCACTCAGCCCAGGCGGCGGCCCGTTCAGCGGCTGGGGCCATACCTTCAGGGTAAAAAACAGAAAAGTGGGGCGTTTCCAGACGCCACCATCGGATGCCGGGCGGGAACAGCGTGGCGGCAAGGGCGTCTGGACTCAGGGCCACAGACAGGATCCAGAGTGCAAGAGACGGAATACAAGATGTGATTCCAAGCCTCGGGTGCCGGGTCTTGGGAAAACGGACCATAGACCGACCCGGGTGGCAGCATCGTCTTGTCTCAGGACGAAAATGGTCCGACCGCGCCATAGAGCCTGGAGTCTGCAGTCTTTTCTCGAGACATCCGAGACCCGGTACCTGGGACCTCCGTCAGGAGACGACGAAGTTTAGGAGGCGGTTCGGGACGTAGACGACCTTCCGAACGGAACGGCCCTCGAGGTAGCGGACTACGTTCGGGTGGGAGCGGGCCATCGCCTCGACCGTCGCCGGGTCGGCGTCGACGGGGACCTGAAGCGTCGCCCGGACCCGACCATTGACATGGACAGGAATCTCGATGACGGCCTCGATGAGATAGTCTGGATGTTCGACGGG
>JANXAA010000510.1 GCA_025061865.1 Acidobacteriota bacterium
TTGGTCGTCCTCCTATCGTCGATCGGACTGCCTTTCCTGAACGGCTTTGTCGGCGAGTTCCTGATCTTCTGGGGGGCCTTCCGGCGATACCCCGTGGCGACGGCCCTGGCCGTGACGGGCATCATCTGGAACGCCGTCTACATGCTGAGGATGTATCAACGGGTCATGCACGGCCCCTTGATCCATGAGGAAAACCGTCGGCTGGCGGACATGCAGGCCCATGAATGGGCCGCTACGGTGCCGCTCCTGGTCCTGGCCGTCTGGATCGGCGTATGGGCGACGCCGTTCCTGGAACGCACCCAGACGGCCCTCCGATGGATCACGGGGCTGCAATGAAGTCAGCGGGTCGGCAGATGGGTGTTAGGCAGAGTGAGTTTTCCTACGGCCATCCCCCGGCCTGTCCTTTATAGGAGCACCTATGCAAACGCTGATGACTTGGTGGACGCAGACCCAGGGATGGGCTCTCCTGCCGGCGGGCCTCTTCGTCGTCTTGGCCGCCGTCCTCCTGATCGTCGAGGCCTGGCGACCCGGATGGCTTCGGTGGTTGTACTATGGGGTCGTCCTGGGCCTGATCGGTCTCATCTTTATCACATTCCGTTTCCTCTTCAATCAGCGGTTCGTCGCCTTCGGGAACCGCCTCGTCCTGGACAACGTGACGCTCTTGACGCTGATCATGTACGTCGTAGCGGCGGCCGTCGTCGTCATCGCCATGGGACCCGTCTGGGAGACCCGAACCGAGCGAAGCGGTTCCTGGATGGCTCTCCTGTTGATCACGTTAGTCGGCATGGGGACGATGTCCGGGACGTCCGACGTGCTGGTCATCTTCATCGGCTTGGAGCTCCTTTCCCTGAGCCTGTACGTCCTCATCGCTTATGAGAACCCGACCGAGCCGGCCTTAGAGAGTGCTCTTAAGTATTTCCTCTTGGGCGCCTTTGCGGCGGCCGTCTTTGCGTACGGCATCGCCCTGATGTATGGAGCCATCGGCTCGACGTCTCTGATCGACCTGGCAGCCCGGCTTCCGGGTCTCCAGGGTACCCCCCGGGGCTGGCTGGCTTACCTGGGCCTCGCCCTGATGTTTGCCGGGCTGGCCTTCGAGGTTTCAGCCGTCCCCTTCCACATGTGGACGCCCGACGTCTATCAGGGGGCTCCGACGCCGACGGTCGCTTACATGTCGGCCGCCGTCAAAGCGGCCGCCTTTGGGGCTATGCTCCGATTGTGGGGCGACATGGCGCAGGTCTTCCGTCGGCCGCCTGACGTCTGGGGTTGGAGCCTGGCTGGCGCAGCCGTCCTGACGATGGTCGTCGGCAATGTCTTGGCCCTTCGGCAAAATAATATCAAGCGGCTCCTG
>JANXAA010000511.1 GCA_025061865.1 Acidobacteriota bacterium
TTCATGATCTTCATCGCCTCGATGATGCAGACTGTCTGACCCTTGCGGACTCGACTCCCGACCTCGACGAAAGGCGGCGCGTCTGGGGAAGGTGAACGGTAAAAGGTCCCCACGATGGGAGACCGAATGTAGTGAAGAGGGGTCTCAGCTTCGGGCTTTTCTGAAGGCGGTGCCGAGGCGGGCACCTCAGCGGTCGCCGGCTCGGGCATCGACGGCGGCACTGGGGTCACCGGCGTCGGCGGCGTCGGGGCCGAGGCCGCCGAGGCCAGCCACGGAAGAAACCACGGCGGGACGGACTCAGACGGATTCCTCGCCAAGTTGCCCTGCTGGACGATGCGGATACGGACGTCACCCTGGCTGTACTCGAATTCGCCGACCTTATGTTGGACAAGAAGCTCGATCAGGCGCTGGATGAATTCAATATCGAAGGGTAGGCCCCCCCGGGACATGTGTTCCGACTTCTTGACGGCGGCCATCTTCAACCCCGCCCGAGGTATTCGCCAGTCCGGGTGTCGATGAGGACTTCCTCGCCCTCTTGGATGAAGAGGGGGACCTGAACAACGGCGCCCGTCTCGAGGATAGCGGGCTTACTCCCCCCGGTGACCGTGTCACCCCGCACGCCGGGGTCCGTCCGGACGACCCGAAGCGTGACAGCCTTCGGCAAGACCAAACTCAGGGGCCGGCCCTCATAGAGAAACATCGTGACCTCGATGCCTTCCTTCAAGAAACGGGCGGCGTCCCCGACCTGAGCGGCCGTCACCGAGACCTGATCATAAGTCTCCAGGTCCATGAAGACGGAATCGTCCCCCTGCCGGTATAGGAACTGCATACGTCGTTCTTCAACGTCGGCGACGTCGACCATGTCGCCGGCCCGGAAGTTGATGTCTAGGACCTGACCCGTGGCCATGTTCTTGAGGCGCGTCTTGACGAAGGCCTGGCCCTTGCCGGGCTTCACGTGCTGAAACTCGACGACTTCCCATACGGCGTTGTTATACAGGATCTTGAGACCTGTCTTGAAGTCATTGGTCGATATCTGCATCAGACTCCCCCCGATCCAGCATCCGGCGGGTAGGAAGGATACAAGATGCAGGATGCAAGATGCAAGATGCGAGAAAGAAACTCAACCGAGTATCTGCCATAGGCATCTAACGCTCGGAACTCGGCCACGTGTCCGGGGGAGAAGATTTACAAGACGGGTGGTGGACCTTGAAGTCGTAGGGAGATTTGCTACCCTTAGAGACGTAGACGATGCTACCCTTGGCGGTCGTGTAGATGGGATGAAGACTGGGCCATATAGGTAATTTTGTTCATTTAATAGAATAAACTAAGAGATAACGGTG
>JANXAA010000512.1 GCA_025061865.1 Acidobacteriota bacterium
GGACCCCGTCGAGGCCCTCCGGTATGAGTAGGGCTTCGGGCGTCGGGCTTTCCGAAGGCCAGGCGTATCGACTTTCCTCGACGGCTCCGATAAGCTATGGGGAGGGTTGGAGCGGTCACTGAGGCGGAATGGACGCAGTCGACGCCGTCCGGGCCTCCTATCTTGCATCCTGCATCTTGCATTCTGGGTCCCTATCCAGACCCGCTGACGTTGGCTATGGCGGATACCTCTGTCCGACACCGTTTCGGCTGGCTAGCTGTCATGGGCCTCGCCATGGGCGGGATGGCCGCCTATGGCTGGGTGCGGGTGATCGGACCGGTCGTCCGGCTCCCGACTCATCCATCGCCGGCCAGCTATGCTCTTTCCGTGGACATTCAGCGTGCAGCTTGGTGGGACCTGGCCCTTCCCGAAAGTCGGTCGGGGTCTGAGGACGGGCCCATCCGTCGGAATCTCTTCTCATACTCGGCGACTGGCGGTTCCCCCGGCGGGCTGACTGCTTCTAGGCCGTCGGATACAAATCCACCGGTCGTGACCGTTCGGGTGAATGAGACGCCGAAGCCGCCCAGCCCGCCGCCTCCGTCTCCACTGGAATCCATCCAATTGGTCGGTATAATCCATGCACAAAGTGGTGAACCGTCGTATGCTGTCCTCACGATTGGGCGGGAGTTGTGGATCGTCCTACCGGGCCAGACCTTCGGACCCGGGGCCCGGGTCGTTCGCATTCAGCCGGACTCGGTCCTCTTAGAGACGACCGACGGGTCCTATCAGCGGACTCTCGCCTTCTCCCGGAAGTCCTCGTGACGGGTCAGACCCGTCCCCCCTGGGGGGAGCGAAGCGGCATGATGTTCCCCAAACGGTTCTGGCTAATCACCCTGAGCCTGACAGGTGTCATTCTGGCCTACGGATGCGCTGCCGCTCGCTACATGGGGCGGGCCGAAAAGGCCGCTCGGGTCGGCGACTGGGACCGGGCCCTCCAGTATTGCCTCGAGGCCCTCCGGCGGGACCCGGATAACATCCGGTATCAGGCGACTTGCCGACGGATGCGCTTGGCGACCGCCGAGTTCCATTTCCAGCGGGCCGAGGCCCTCGTGCAGAAAAATCCCGACGACATTCCGACCCTGGAACAGGCCGTCCTAGAATACCAACTGGCCGTCCAGTCCGACCCGACCCACCAGTTGGCTGCCGCCCGTCTGGAAGCGACGATCTTGAAGCTCCAACGCCTGAAGGAGAAGCAAGCCGAGGCGGCCATGGAGATCGAGCGGGCCAAGGAGAAGATCGCCCGGGCCGCCGTTTTACCCAAGATCTTGCGTAGCGAAGAGCTGATCGACATCAAGTAC
>JANXAA010000513.1 GCA_025061865.1 Acidobacteriota bacterium
ATATCACCTCCATCCTTTTCAGGGGTTTGGGAAGGAAATAGAGGGCCCCGCGACCCGAAGGCCAGTCCCCGGACTCCAAGCCCCGAGACTGGCGAACCCAGGTGGCCACACACTGCCGCTTTGACTCTTGGTTTTCTTCACTCTTTTCGGAGGCGAAAGAAGTCGATAGCTCCCCGGGCCAGCAGGCGGATCGCCTCATCGTCGGACTGGCGGGCCGTCTCGTAAAGACGCTCCAGCAGTCGTTCGCCCAGATCAGGCGCCAAGGCATGAGTGGCCACGATGCAACGGTACCACGCAGGTGTCGCCGAGCCGCCCCAGACGACCCACGGCATGAGGTCGACCAAGAGTTGGATCCATGTCTCTGACCGAGCGGTCCCAACCTCCGAAGTCCCCCGGGCCTGTTCGGCCATTCGCTCGAGGACGTGTACGGCCATTTGGAGGGCCGTCCCCAGGGGAACCCTGTCAGGCTGGAGCCATACCGGCGTGCTATCCCATTCGACGAGGTAGTACGAGTCCCATCGACGCACACGGCTCATGAAGTCGGCCAGCCAGCCCATCAGGCCGGCCCATATATCCTCTGGACGCGCCGCCCCCCTTTCAAGGGCCACCCGCCAGGCCTCGAGGGCCTGGACGGCGGCTTGAAAGTACGGATGATACGGCTCCGCGTCAAGCCGGGGTCGCATGCTTAGCCGGGACGGCATGATGGGCATCACAGGGTCATTGGGGACTCATAACCATTTCCATGAGTCAATCCACCCCGGGCTCCAGTAGGATGGGACATTTGGGGCGACACACGTTTCACCCCCGACTATTGGTCACGCCCTCATGACGTCACGAAGCTGGAAAAACCGTCTTTCTCGAGGGGTCGGAAAGGCCCCTCGGACAGGGGCCTCACGAACCCCGGGGTCATGCTACTGGGGTGGCGGGGCTTCGGGGCCTGACCTGCTCAGGGCCCGGACTTCCATCCCCTTCATATTTTCGAGGCGGACCCGGATTTCCCGAAACTCGTCACAGCGGGCAGCCTGGCTATAGGTTTTCGTTTCGTCCTCCCCGTCCATCTGGAAGACTAAGACGTGGTCTCCCCTCGGCAGAGGGAACGTCCCCGAGGCGACCGATCGTTCGATGACCTTAAAGACCGTGAATTTTCGAGTCCGCCCGTAGAAGCGCTTTTCAAAGACCGTCGTGTTATCGACTTGGACCCGGACGTCCATGAATGAATACTTGTGGGCGATCGAGAACCGGACCGTGCAAGCCCAGCCGGGGGCTGGACGGGTCTTGGGGACTGTCTCCGGTAGGGCCGGTGGAGGAATCGGCGGGCTCTCCTGAATCGTTCC
>JANXAA010000514.1 GCA_025061865.1 Acidobacteriota bacterium
CCAGCAAATGGGCCGTCGCCGGGGCCAGGACGATGAGGTCGGCCTCCCGGGCCAGGGCCGTGTGCAGGATCTGATGGTCCGGTGTCATGACCTCGTGGGCCCGATACACGGGGGCATGGGTCAGGGCCTCGATAAGGAGGGGGCGGATGAAGTCCTCGGCCCGGGCCGATAGGATGGCGATGACCCGAACGGTCCCGTCCTTCGTCAGGAGTCGGATGGCCTCGACGGCTTTGTAGATAGCGATGGAGCTACTTAGACCCCAGACGACCGTCGACATGACGTTACATGAAGGAGACGTTCATGGACTGTTCTTTCATGATAGGCCGAGGCAAGCTCGGGGGCGTCTCGTAGCGGACCTTTCCGCTCAAGACTTCCCGCATGGCCACGACCGTCGGCTTCTCGTCCGGGGCGACCTTCACCCGAGGACGGGCCCCCCGGTAGATCTGTTCGACCCGCTGAGCGGCCAGCGTGATGAACATATACATGTTCTCGACATCTTCGTAGAAGACGTGTAGACTCTCCATATAAGACCTCCCGTCATAAGGCTCTTTAGCCGATCGGCAGACACAGGCTACGCAAAGGGCACGCCTTGGGCGGGACTTTATACCCGACGCTCTGAGCCCGGGACTCTTGGCCTATCTGCCGACCTGCCTATCTGCCCCGGACAATGGCTTGGAGAAGCGAGGATGCTTAATATGTTACGTATCCTCCGGACTGTCGGCAATCCCGACCTCGCCAGGCGTCTTCCCGCTTGGAAAAGGTCCCTGCTGCCGGCGATCCCCCGCCTGCATCCCTTAATTCGCAATCGGAGGTCCCTCTCTTTCACTTTACTGCCTTATTGCCTTATCGCTTTATCGCCCATGCCTTGGGCGCTTAGAAGCTCCCAGGCTCCCTTTGTCCTTCAGAGTACGGTCATGTTCTTCGAGTTCGACGCTGAGGACCAGTGGCGCCCGATGTGGGTGACCGTCAGCGGGACCTGGCAAACGGTCGCCGACCCCACCGCCCCGTCATCGCCTTACGTCCTGACCCAGACGGCCCGCTACCTGGACTTTCCTAAGATTTACCTTGATCAGGGCGAGTTTTACGACTTCCAAGCCGAGGTCGCTTTGAAGATTTTACCCCTTGATCAAGAAACCCAGCCTCGGCTGGGCCACTCGGTCTTCGAGATCGGGCCTGAAGAGGTCCCGGAGGTCGCCTATCCAGCCGACTACGCGGCTGGCCTCCTGCTTCGCTACCGAGGGCCCTTCTCCTTCGTCGCCGCCGTCCTGGATGCCCGGACGCAGGCTGTCTACCTGTTTCGAATGAGTACGGCCGGTGTGAGGGTCCTGGGCCG
>JANXAA010000515.1 GCA_025061865.1 Acidobacteriota bacterium
AGGACTACTACATGCAGTTTGGTCTTTACCGCAGGCGGCGCTTCGCTCCGCGCCTCCACAAGGCGAAGGCGAAGCCCATCGGGCCCTACGTGATCCTGGACCAGGAGCGGTGCATCCTGTGCACCCGTTGCATCCGGGTGTGCGAGGAAGTCGCCAAGAAGCCCCAATTGGGCCTCTTCCAGCGAGGCCACCGGACAGTCCTGGACGTGTTCCCGGGCCAGCTACTCGACCATGACTATTCGGGATGTACCGTAGACGTCTGTCCCGTCGGGGCCCTCCTGGACCGGGACTTCCGGTTTAAAGCGCGCGTGTGGTTCCTGAACCGGACCCGTTCCATCTGTCCCGGCTGTAGTACAGGTTGTAATATTTACATAGATTGGAATGAAGACAAACCGTATTTGGCCCAGGGTCGGCGCGTCTTTCGACTAAAGCCCCGCTACAATCCCGACGTGAACCGTTATTGGATGTGTGACGACGGCCGGTACGGATACAAGTACATCGACCAGGACCGCGTCCCCCAGCCGTACTGGCAGACTGACGGCCGACGTCAGCCTGTTGAGTGGTCGGAGGCCCTGGGACTTATCCAGACGCACGTTGAAACGACGCTTCGAGAGGTCGGCCCCCCGGGGATAGCCGTCCTGCTGTCGCCCCACCTCTCGACGGAGGAGCTTTATCTCGGATGGAAACTCTTCGCCGAGGCTCTTGGCGTCCGGGACATCCATTACGAAATGCCGACCCGGAATCCGAAGGCCGACGACTTTCTCATTCGGGCTGAAAAGTTCCCGAATGCCGCCGGGGCCCGGTTGTTGGGCCTTGGGGCTGACGGCTCAGCTCGGGCCATCCTGGAAAACGCCGCTCGGGGCCGATACCGTCTCCTGTGGATCGCCGGGCAGAATCCGGTCCGCAGCTACGGCGCCGAGCTGTTCCGGGCCGTCGTCCAGCAGACGTCCCTGGTCGTCCTCCAGACGGTCAACTGGACGGAGAGCACGTCGTTAGCCCATTTGATCTTGCCGGCTGCGCCGTTTGCCGAAAAGGAAGGGACTTTTGTCAACGCCCAGTATCGCATCCAGCGTTTCTGGCCTGCCGTCCGGCCCTATAAGGAGGCCCGGCCCGACTGGGTCATCTTTCAGGACGTGGCCCGGGTCTTAGGCCTCGCGGGATGGAATTACCTCCGGGCCGAGGATATCTTTCGGGAGATGGCTCATCGCTTCCCAGTCTTTCAGGGCCTCGACTATGCGACCATCGGCGACCGGGGCGTCGTCCTGCAGGTCGAGCAGGTCGAAGCGCCAGTGGGAGTCGCGTCTTAGGGGTGAGGTGCTGGGTC
>JANXAA010000516.1 GCA_025061865.1 Acidobacteriota bacterium
GTAGCCCTTCCCTCCGGAGCCTTCAGGAGGCCTGCGCGAAAGCCGAACAGGAGTATGCTGAGAAGGCCCGTATCTTCAAGCCCGACTGGCCGGGCTTGAAGCAGTTGGCCTTCCAACGGGACGAGATGTGCACCCGATACCGGCAAGAATCGAGAACGCTTTATCAGAAAGCCATGCAGGCGGCCGAGGCCGACGTCAGTGCCGTCCGGGAGAAGGAACGACGACTCCGGGAACAGTTCGAGGCGACCCGAACAGAGGTCGATCAACTCAACAAAGCGGCGGTCGATTATCAGACCCTGAAGGCAGAGGTCGAAAACCAACGGCGCCTGCTAAACACACTGGTCGAACGACGCCAGCAGGCCCAAGTGGCCGGAGTCGGCTCGATTCAAGCGACGGCCATTATGCGCATCGTCGAGCCGGCCCGAGGGCCCAAGTCGCCCATCTGGCCCCGGCGATTACGGACCCTGCTGACGGCTCTGCTCGTCGGGCTCTTCGGCGGCGTCGGCCTAGCCTTTTTGCTCCACTATTTGGATGACAAAGTCCACAGTCACGAGGACATCCAGCATATCGTAGCTTATCCCTGCCTCGGTTTTATCCCCGACATGAGCAAGGTGGCCCATTCGCACGTCTTGCAAAACGCCTTTCGTTTCCTCCAGAACCATGTCCTAATAGCTCAGGACAGCGGACCACCTATGCGGTCCCTAATGGTCACGAGCTCCCAGCCAAGTGAGGGTAAGACGTTTGTCGCCGTCCATTTGGCCCAGACACTGGCTCAAGCTAAAAAGCGAGTCCTTCTCGTCGAAACCGACCCTCATATTCCCAATTTTCACAGGATATTTAATGTGCCTCGCAAGCCAGGCCTGCTGGACTTGCGGGGTCATGAGTCACTGGCAGTCTGGGACCTCTTCCCGGCCGTGGATGAATACCTCGTCGTCGTCCCCAGTGGGGCAACGGGTCACCGCCGGAATGAAACGTCCCCGAGCCTGGAGGGCCTTGACATGCGGGGCTTTATCCAACGGGCGTTAGAAAATTTTGACTACGTCATCCTGGACACACCGCCACTTTTGGCCACCCCCGAGGCCCTTCAGTTAGTTCGGGACGTGCAAGCCATCCTTCTGGTCGTCCAGAGCGGCCGCACGACTCGCCTGACTCTCCGGATGGCCGCCGAACGGTTGGCCCGCCTCGAGGCGCCCGTGCTAGGCGTCATCCTTAACCGGGTCGACCTCACGAGTAAATATTCTTATTATACGTACTATTATCCCTACCGTTACTATTACAGCTATTACCTTCGACCGGAAGAGACCCCTCGGAGGAACGAGCAG
>JANXAA010000517.1 GCA_025061865.1 Acidobacteriota bacterium
GGCCAATCCATTCATCGGTCCGGAGAACCATTAGGAGTCTCCACGGGGTCTCTCGGTACAAGATGAGGGTCCGTACCTGGGAATGCAAATGGAAGGAAGAATATAGAGTAGAAAAGGAGCGGCCCTTGAGGTGGCACCGGCCAGAATTTCTAAGGAAGGGCGTAGGTATCCCCGCCTGGGGGGAGGAAGTCGACCGTGGGGTACCCTGGGTTCCCCACCCGCGAAGGCGCCTACAAGATACCCCACGGTCGTAGGGGCAGGCCCGGGGGTCAGAACTCCTGGAAGGAGATGCCTATCCCAGGCCCGCTATGGCGATTCGCCGGATCAATCCAGCGTAAAGGCGATCAGGTAACCGCCCAGATTGACCTCGTTAGGCAAGTTTTTGCCGGCTTCGCCAGGAAGCAGGGCGTACTCACCCCCCAGGCCCACGCTAACGGCGATATACTGCTTACCGTCTACGGCATAGCTAATGGGTGCCGCCACGATGCCCGAGCCTGCGTAGAAGCGCCACAGGATCTGGCCCTTCCGAGCATCCACGGCCTTGAATTCACCTTCTTGATTACCGTAGAAGACCAGGCCGCCAGCCGTCGTCAGGGCTCCGCCCCAGCCGGGATAGCGCTCGTCGATGGTCCACACCAGCCTCAGGTTGACGGGGTCGAAAGCCCGGAACTGACCCAGGTTCTTAGCCGGACCGGCGCCCGGCCCCGGCTTGTGTTCATGCTTGGATCCGATGTACAGGGCGCCCTTCGTGTACGTGACCTCCCGATGCTGGATGGACATGCACAGGTTGTTACCCGGCATGTAGACGAGACCCGTCTTGGGGTTGTACGCCATCGGCGGCCAGTTCTTGCCACCCCAGAACACAGGGCACACATAATCGACATACTGGGTCAGCGACGGCCGCATCGCCGGGATCTCGATGGGCCGGCCGTTGGCGTCGAGGCCCCTGGCCCAGTTCAGGTGAGGGTAGTACTTATCGCCCTGGATGAACTTACCGGTCTTCCGGTCCAGCACGTAGAAGAAACCGTTCTTGTTGGCCTGCATCAGGGCCGGCACCTTCCGTCCCTTAATCACCAGGTCGACCAAGACGAGTTCGTTTTCGGCGTCCCAGTCCCAAGCATCTTGGGGCGTCGTCTGGAAACCCCAGACGATCCGGCCATCATCGGGGTTTAGGGCGATGATGGACGCCGACCACTTGTTGTCCCCCGGTCGGACGGCCGTGTTCCAGGGTGCTGGATTACCTGTCCCGTAATAGACGAGGTGCGCCTCTGGGTCGTAGGACGCCACGTACCAGGCCGTCCCGCCGCCCGTCTTCC
>JANXAA010000518.1 GCA_025061865.1 Acidobacteriota bacterium
GTCCGGCGGACCATCTCGTAAACCATCCGGAGGGCGATGGGCTTGATGCCCGGACCCGAGTATCCCCCGACGACGTTGGCCAGTAGGGGCCGCTCCCGCCGGACGTCCACGGCCATCCCCAGAAACGTATTGACCAGCGATAGGATGTCGGCCCCGCCCTGCAGGGCGGCCATCCCTACGTCAAAGACATTCGTGTCGTTCGGCGTCAGCTTGGCGATCAGGGGCAGCCGCGTCCGAGGCCGCAGGAGGCGGAAGAGCCGTTCCGTCATCGCCGGCGACGTCCCGAATTCCATCCCGCCGGCTTTCACGTTAGGGCACGAAATGTTCAGTTCGATGGCCGCCACGCCCTTGACGCCGTCGAGTCGCTCGACCATCGCCACCCATTCGTCCTCGGTCTCGGCAAAGAGGCTGACGATGACCGTCGCCCCTCGGGTCCGGAGGGCCGGGAGCTTTTGCTCCAGGAAGGCGTCTAAGCCGATGTTTTCCAATCCGATGGCGTTCAGCATCCCCGTCGGGAGCTCGGCGATCCGAGGCGGGGGTCCACCCGGCCGAGGCCGCGGCGAGAGGCTCTTTGTGACGATACCCCCGATGACTTCCAAGGAGACCCACGGCTCCATCTCGAGGCCGTAGCCGCATGTGCCACTGGCCAGGAGGATAGGATTCCGAAGGCCCAGGGGACCGACGTCTATGCTCAAGGTAACGGCAGACATGACCAATCCACCGCGTCAGCCGATAGGACCGGTCCGTCGACGCAGACCATCCGGTACGAGGGAGGGTCCGTCCGGACGGGGACAGCGCACCCCCGACAGACACCATAACCGCAGGCCATGGCCGCCTCCAAGACGGCCCATATCGGGGCGGCCGTGTACGTCCGAAGGACCCCGACGCAGGCCCCGATCATGACCGTCGGGCCGCACACGTAAAGAGCCACCCAGGGGCGTCGGAATTCGGACCCGTACCGCCGCAGGACTTCATCGACCCGACCAGCCCATCCTTGGCTCCCGTCGTCGGTCGCCAGCCAAAGGGTCCCACCTAAAGCCCGGAGAGCCTCCAGGCGCACAAGCTGAGCCGCCGTCCGGGCCGCAAAGAGATGATAGACGTCCCGGCCCTGCTGAACTAACGCCCGATGCCATGGGAACAGCGTCGCCATCCCGAGGCCCCCCGAGAGGAGCCCGACGGGCCCATCGCCGACCGGCTCGGGAAAGGGCCGCCCCAGGGGTCCGAAACCTCGCGTGACCTCGCCCGGCCGGAGCGAACCCAGCCGGCGAGTCCCGAAGCCCATCCGCCGAAACAGGAAGTACCCGACGCCGTCTTG
>JANXAA010000519.1 GCA_025061865.1 Acidobacteriota bacterium
CGTAGGCGTTCGGCGACTATCGGGTCGGCCGTCACGACCATACCGCCGTCTCCGTAGCCGCCCAGGTTCTTCGTCGGATAGAAACTGAATACGCCTACATGGCCCAGGGTCCCCACACGCCGTTGGCGATAGCGAGCCCCGTGAGCCTGACAGGCGTCCTCGATGAGATACAGACCATGGGCTTGACAGACCTCCAGTAGGGCGTCCATGTCGGCGGGACTCCCGTAGAGATGCACGGCGACGACAGCCCGTGTACGATCAGTGATGGCCGCCCGGACGGCCGCTGGGTCGACCGTCCAGGTCGCTGGGTCGACGTCGACGAGGACAGGACGGGCGCCCGACCGTTCGATCCCGACGACGGTCGCCACAGCCGTATGGGAGACCGTGAGGACCTCATCGCCCGGCCCGACACCCAGGGCCTGCAGGGCTAAGGTCAAGCCGTCCGTGCCGGAAGCGACGCCGACGGCATAGGGTATGCCCAAGTAGGCCGCAAATTCGGCCTCGAAGGCCTCGACCTCGGGCCCCAAGATGAATCGGCCCCGTTCAAAAACTCGGTCCAGGGCGGCCCGAATCTCGGACTGGATCGTCCGGTATTGCGCTGTGAGGTCCAGGAACGGGACTTGCATGACTTGACTCCGGGATGGATGGGCCTAGATGATGTATGATGCACGATGCATGATGCAAGATAAGGTGTCTCAGGTCGTCGGTGTCGGGTCTAAACAACTAAAAATCCAGGTTGACCGACGACTCATCTCCCCATGAGGCGAACCTATGGTACTTGCCGAAGTCCTGATCCTCCGACTGAATCGCCGAGGCGACGTGGCCCGGCGATGGGGCTTTGAAGCCCTGATGGTCCTCAGTGGAAGCCTCTTCACGGCGTTGATGGCCCAAGTCGCCATCCCGCTTCCCTTCACGCCAGTCCCCATCACAGGACAGACACTGGCCGTCTTGCTGGTCGGGGCGACCCTCGGGGCACGGCGGGGGGCTCTCAGCATGGTGGTTTACCTGGCAGAGGGTCTAGCGGGACTCCCTGTGTTTGCCGGCGGGACTGCCGGCATCGGCCGCCTGCTGGGTCCGACGGGAGGCTACCTTATCGGCTTTGTCCCGGCAGCTCATATCGTCGGTTGGCTGACCGAGCGGGGCTGGGACCGACGACCCCAGACGGCCGTCCTGATGATGGTCATGGGCCATGGGGTCATCTACATCTTCGGCCTGTCCTGGCTGAGTCAGTTTGTGGGGCTTGCCCATGTCCTCCCGACGGGTCTGTACCCGTTCATCCCGGGCGATCTCCTGAAGGTCTTTCTGGCGGCGACC
>JANXAA010000051.1 GCA_025061865.1 Acidobacteriota bacterium
TCTGAGGGGTCGGTAGCCGAGAATAGGCCGTACCGGTCCACCAGGCTCTCGCCTTCAGCCAGGGGGTATCTTTGGCGGTCCTCCTCAAAGAGCGGGCCGCAAGCCGCATTGACAAAGTTCAAGACGGCCGCCCCACTCCGGAAGTTCTGCCGTAGGACACAGTGGAGGAAGTCGGGCGACTGCTGGAGTTCCTCATAGAACCGTTGGAAAGCCGCCAAGTCCGCATCCCGAAAGGCATAGATAGATTGCTTGGGGTCGCCGACGACAAAGATGGAGCCAGGACGCCACTGGTGCGTCTTTACGTCTTGCCCCAGGAGTCGAAGGATGTCCATCTGGACTGGGTTCGTATCTTGGAATTCGTCGACCAAGATGTGGTGAATCTGGGCTTGCAGACTCTGGCGAACGGTAGGACCCTGTACCAATAGACGGTACGTCTGCCACAAGAGGTCGTCGTACGTCAGGTAGCCCTCCTGACGAAATCGGCGCTGGAGACGTTCCAAGAAGGGTGCTAGGGCTTCCTCCACCCGTCGAGTCAGGGCCAGGTCGACGGAGAACAGAAAGGCCCGGAAGAGGTGTAGGAATCGGGGGACCCGCACCTCGGGGAGTTGAGGCGCACAGGCCTCAGCGGCTCGCTCGAGCCGAGTCTGGAGGGCTTTCCACCGATCGCTCAGGTCGGGCGGCGGATACCGGCGACGGCCCGGCCGGTCGATGAACGACTCCAAGTATTTTTCCAAAAATTGCTGAAATGACTCGGACTTCGAAGACCGGGGCCGATAGGCCCGGACGGCTTCGAGGACGGCCTGGAGGAGTCCCCGCTCCTTCAAGCGTCGGTGATAGGCTTCCCAGGCGGCGACCTCCCACTCTGTTTGGCGGTCGAGGGAAGACCCCATCGTGATGGAACTGACGGCCGCCGAGCGGGCCATGGACGAGAGCGTCTCCAGGTCCAGGTGGTACTTCTGGGAGAACCACTGGACGGCCGCCTGGGCCCGCCGATACGCCGGCTCGGACCGGGGGGCGTGACCCAACAGGTCTAACAGGTAAAAGAGCCACTCTTCCTGAAAGACCTGGTCCCAAAGGTCGTCGCCGATGATTTCGAATTGAGGCGGGATCGAGGCCTCAAAGGCGTAAGCCCGCAGGAGGCCGGCACAAAAGCTGTGAATGGTCGAGATGCGGACCTCGTTGAGATAGGTCAGGACAGTCCCGAGGACCCGCCGCCACTCGGATTCGGTACAGTGGAGCCGCTCGTAGAGGTCCCGCCGGACGGCCTCGACGAAGCGGGCGTCGGCCGGCTCGACGGCTGTCCCCGGATAGAGCCATGCCTGCAGGTAGGCCCGGGCCCGGTCCCGCATCGCCGCCGCCGCTTTCTCGGTAAAGGTCATCGCCACGACCTCTCGAACGGCGGCCTGGGGACGTCCGTGGGACCGGGCATGGTGGAAAGCTCGCCACACCAAGAAATAACACAAGCGGGCCGTTAGGAGGCTTGTTTTGCCGGTCCCGGCTCCGGCAATGACGAATACATTCCGTTCGACTTGGGTCACCGCTTGAAGCCGGTCGGACCAGTCGTCCCCCCCGACAGTAGTAGCGACCGGCGCCGTGTCATTGAGCATAGGGCATCCCCTTCCAGAGGCGGAGGATACGATACATGAGTTCTAAGGAGACCGCGCAGGTCATACCCAACCCCGTCTCGCTCAGTCGACCGGCGACGGGGAACCGGAAGTGTCCGTCTTCCGTCCGCATGCAGACATTCCTGCCGGGGTCCTGCAGGTCGCCCCTCGGGTTATCATGGGGGTCACGCCTACGGGGCAACCCCGGGGTTGACCCTACTTACCCACCTATGGGTTTGTTTGCCCACGGCGGGACTTAGGGGCCTCCAGGTGGCGCAGGGCCTGCTCTAAGTAACGGCGAGCCTCCCCATGATCGGGGGCCTGACTCAGGACCCACTCCATCTCGTCTCGGCACCGGACATACAGTCGGTTCATACAGTAGTTCTTCCCCAGCTGAAACCGACGGTCGATCTCCCTTCGCAAGGTTTCCTGCTTTTTCAATTCCTCCTTTTTTAACTCCTGGGAGAGTGACGGAGATGGCTGGGCAGGCACCTCGGGGTCCGTCGGGCGGGAGACGGGCCCGGCGGGTGCCGGTGGAGGCATCGACCGGATATTCTCGGCGGCCTGTCGCTGGAAGACCCAAGTCGCGGCACCCAGGATACCGACTACCAGGCCGCCGATAAGGCCCCATCGCCAGACGGGACTCCAGGTTTGCCAGCGGCTCCGAAAGCGTCGTCTATCCGTCTCGTCGGCCGGCGTGGGGGCAGCCGGTCGCTCCAGACGTCGCAGGTCGACATCCACCGCCGAAGCCAGGACCCGCTT
This sequence comes from Acidobacteriota bacterium, assembly GCA_025061865.1. GTDB lineage: Bacteria > Acidobacteriota > HRBIN11 > HRBIN11 > HRBIN11 > HRBIN11. Next base: position 2,367 of record JANXAA010000051.1, read on the forward strand.
GAGGTCCTGGGCCAGGGCCCCAGCTGAAATGTACCGGTCCCCCAGGGAACGGGCCAGCATCCGCATCACGATGGTGTCCAGGATGGGTGGGAGGTCCGCCTCATAGTGGGAGGGCGGCAGTGGGGTCGTGTGCAGGATGGCATATGCGACGGACTGGAAGGTGTCGCCCTTAAAAGGCCGTTCCAGTGTCAAGAGCTGATAAAAGACGACGCCCAGGCTGAAAATGTCACTGGCCGGCTGATAGGACTTCCCTTCTAAGACCTCGGGGGCGATATAGTAAGGCGTCCCCACGATCACTTCGCTGGTCCCGAGGGCCTCCGTCCCGGGACCGGCCATCAGGGCGACCCCGAAGTCCATGACCTTGACCCGGCCGTCAGCCAAGATCATGACGTTTGCCGGCTTGATGTCCCGGTGGAGGATGCCGTGCCGGTGGGCGTAGTCCAGGGCTTCCGCGACCTGCCGGATGACTTCAGTCGCCTCAGGCCATGGAAAGACCATGTTCCGACGCAAATACGTCTGCAGGGTCGTACCCTCCAAGAACTCCATGACGATGTACGGGACGCCGTCCCAGTCGCCGACGTCGTGGATCGCTACGATGTTGGGATGACTCAGACGCCCAGCCGCCCGGGCCTCGACGTAGAAACGGCGTAAGTAGTCCCCATATTCCTGCCGATCGGTCAGGACGGGGAGACGTAAGACCTTAATGGCGACCGTCCGCTCGATGATGGGGTCAAAGGCCTTATAGACGATGCCCATTGCGCCCTTGCCGATGATAGCCAGGACTTGGTACCGGCCGATACGCGAGGGCATTTCGCTGGCTGGATGCATCCTACCCGCCTGACCCAGTTCGGACGTCGGTCTCTCCACGATTTCGGTGTCGGGTCTTGGGGGCTGGGTGTCAGGGGTCGGGTTTGCGGGGTCAGCGGTCTGAGAAAGGCCCGATCCCGGCCCCTAATCCCTAACACCGAATGCCCAGCCCCCAACGCCTGAAATGGGTTTGCTCGGGGCGACGCGTGTCCCCGTATCACCGCTGTGTAAAGGTTAGCCATTCCCGAACTCTATCGTCAATGTCCCGCCATGCGGACCTATCCCGATGAATGACAGAGGGTACCCTTTCCAATCGCCATACGCGACTCGCTATTCACTTCTTCCACTCTGGGCCTCGGCGGCGAGTTGAACGTAAAGTTCGTACCATTCGGGCGCCAAGTCCCCCCGCTCGTAGGCTTCCCGGACGCTACAGTACGGCTCATGTAGGTGGAAGCAGTCGTCGTACTGACATCGGACTGATGGCCCGGTCAGGTCTGCCCACGGGAAGGCGTCCCGCACGACGGCCGGTGTGACCTCAGGGCCTAAAACATTGCGGGAAAAACCCGGCGTATCGGCGATCCACCCGCCCTCGGGGAGGGACAGGAGGGTCGTCCCGGTCGTCGTGTGGCGACCCCGGCGGGTCCGGGGATGGACCTCGCCAGTCCGAAGACGGGCACCCGGGATCAGGGCATTCAGCAAGGCCGACTTGCCCGTCCCCGACGGCCCGGCCAAGGCGGACACACGACCTTGAAGCTGTCTTCGGAGGTCTTCCAAGCCGAGTGCCGTGTGGACGCTGATGCCCCGGAGGGACCAGCCGGCCTGATGATACCGTCCTTGAAGGGCCAGCCAGCGGGAGTGCTCCTCGGGTTTCAGGAGGTCCCACTTGTTGACGACGATCTCCGTCGGAATACCCCGGACGTGGGCGGCGATGCGAATTCGATGGATGACCCGTTCGTCCAGGGGCGGGGCGTCCCAACTGACAACGATGAGGAGGAGGTCCAGATTGGCCACGCCGGGGGGGTCCAGCCAGTTGCGCCGCGGGGCTACCGCCGTGAGGACGTAATCGTCCGCAAAGAGCGCTTGGATCTCGACGAGGTCACCGGCCCAGATGGCCCCGACACTCTTCCACAGACGCCGGCGGGCCCAGGCTCGGACCTCCCGCCGGTCTTCCCAGAGGTGCACTCGAAACTGAGGTCCTACGCGTCCGATGACGATGCCTTGCACGGCCGGACCCCTGAATTCGGTAGGAGGTCTGGAGGCTGGGGTGAGGCCTTTCCCCAAAACCAAGAGTCGTCCATAGATGACTCCAAGCGAGCTCAAAACCCTCTTCTTGTAAGAGGGTAGGGTGAGGGTTCTTATCCTTTCCTTAGACCCCTCCTTTGAGGGGGATTTTTGAGACACTTTTGATTTTCCCGGGAGGCCGGGATTCATGCGGGCGCCTGTCCCACGTGGGTCCCGACCTCCAGGACTAACCCCGTATACCGAAGGCCTAACGTCGAGGATTCGGGCGGCATATACTATATGCTATTACATGCATGAAGCGCCTCAGACAGTTTGGGGGGCAAAAATGGCGAAAGAGGCGAAAGATACATTGACTATCACCGACCATCGAACCGGTCGCACCTATGAGGTTCCTATCCAACACGGCACGATTCGGGCGATGGACCTTCGGTCCATCCGGGTCTCGGATGAAGACTTCGGCCTCATGAGCTACGACCCGGGGTTCATGAACACAGCCTTCTGCAAGAGCCAAATCACGTACATCGACGGCGAGCGTGGCATTCTGCTCTATCGGGGCTACCCCATCGAGCAATTGGCCGAGAAGAGCACCTACTTAGAGACGGCCTATCTCTTGATCTTCGGGGAACTGCCGACCCGCCCCCAGTTGGAGGACTGGGTCTACAACATCACCCACCACACAATCATTCACGAGAACATCAAGAAGTTCATCGACGGGTTTCACTACGACGCCCACCCGATGGGCATCCTAGTCAGTACTGTGGCGGCCCTTTCGACGTTCTATCCTGAATCGAAGAACATCTTTGACCCGGAGGTCCGTCTCAAACAGATTTGGCGTCTGATCGCCAAGATGCCGACGCTGGCCGCTTTTGCCTACCGGCACAGCATCGGCATGCCCTATGCCTACCCCGATAACGACCTCAGCTACACGGGGAACTTCCTGAACATGATGTTCAAGAAGACGGAACTGAAGTACAAGGTCAACCCCGTCTTGGAGCGGGCATTGGACGTCCTGTTCATCCTCCACGCCGACCACGAGCAGAACTGCTCGACGACGGCCATGCGGGTCGTCGGGAGTTCCCATGCGGACCCTTACGTCGCCACGGCGGCCGCCGCGGCGGCTCTGTACGGTCCCCTCCATGGGGGCGCCAATGAGGCCGTCCTGCGGATGCTGATGGAGATCGGGTCCAAGGATAAAATCCCGGTTTACATCGAACGGGTCAAACGGGGCGAGACTCGGCTGATGGGGTTCGGCCACCGGGTGTACAAGAGTTACGACCCCCGGGCCCATATCATTAAGCGGATCGCCGACGAAGTCTTCGAGGTCACAGGTCGGAACCCCCTCATCGAAATCGCCTTAGAGCTCGAACGGATTGCCCTGGCGGATGATTACTTTGTCCAGCGTCGACTGTATCCCAATGTAGACTTTTACTCAGGCATCATCTATCAGGCGATGGGCTTTCCCGTCGAGATGTTCCCCGTACTATTCGCCATCGCCCGGACGGCGGGGTGGCTCGCCCAGTGGCAAGAACTCATCTTAGATACGGAACAGCGGATCGCTCGGCCGCGCCAGATTTATATGGGCCCCGGCCGCCGGGACTACGTGCCCCTGGAGGCCCGGGGTTGAGTTCCGGCAGGTAGCAGATGGGCAGATAGGCAGGTCGGCATAATCGGCATGAAGGGAGGCGACCCTGGTCCTGGTGAGATAGGGGGCTGGGTCGTCCTAAGGCCCCGGGGTGGGCCTGGGCCGTCAGCCCAAGACGAATGGCCGACTGACCGAGAGACCCCTCAGGACAGTGAGGCCCTCCGTTCGCTTATAACTTCTATCTGCCTACCTGCCTATTGGCCTATCTGCCTAATTCCTGTATAAGAGAGAATGAGGTCATGCGTCTGCGAGCGCGCGAAATCGTCATCGGAGGCTTGAGTCTCGGGATCTTGCTCATCGGCTACCTGGTCTTCTCCGGGATGCGGGGGCAGCAGCAGTACTACCTGCATCTGGACGAGCTCGACCGGATGGCCGCCGAGGTCGACGGCCAGGGCGTTCGGATTAACGCCCGGGTCGAGCCTGGGTCCATCCGTAAGGCTCCCCAGCGGCTGGTGTACGACTTTGCCATCACGGACGGCCAGCGGCGGGTGACGGTCCACTACGAAGGCGTAGTATCGGACATGTTTAAGGACGGGGCGGAGGTCGTCGTCGAGGGCCGGTACGACGCCCGACGGAATCACATCGAGGCGACCCGTCTGCTGACGAAATGCCCGTCCAAGTATCAGGCCGACACGCCCCGACCGTAGTCGTCCCGGGTGCCGGGTACCAGCGAATCCCGTCGGGTTTGGGTCTCCCGGTCTGTAGCCCCTTTGCCTGGGACCCGGCACTCCGGTATCCGACACCTAAGCCGGAGGGTTTATGCGCTTTCCGTGGATCCATTACGATCCGACTCAGCATCCCGTGGCGTTTGTCGGGACGGTCCTCCTCGCCTCGTCTTGGCTGATGACCCTCTATGCGATGGCGGCCAGTGTCTGGGGAGGCCTCCGTCGTCGGGAACCTTGGGTCCGTTCGGGTGAGCACGCCTTGGGGGCCGTTACCTTGGTCCTATCCATGACCACCCTCCTCCTGTGGCAAGCCTTGTATACGAACAACTTTGATTTGGCTTACGTCGCTCAGCACTCGTCCAGCAAGATTCCTCGTCTTTACGCCCTGGCAGCCCTCTGGGGGGGCCAGGAGGGGTCTCTCCTGTTTTGGGTTTGGATTTTGAGTCTTTACACGGCTCTGGTCCTCTTTCAGAACCGGCATCGCCGACGCCTATGGCTCCCTTATGTGAGTGCGACGCTGGCCCTGGTCCAACTCTTTTTCCTGACGACGATCCTGGTTGCGGCGAACCCCTTTACGCCCGTCTCTGAAGCCGTCGGCGAGGGCCGGGGTCTCAACCCCATTCTTCAGCGGCCCCTGATGGCCATTCATCCACCCAGCTTGTACCTCGGATACGTCGGCTTTACCGTCCCCTTTGCCTTTGCCGTCGCCGCCATCGTTACGGGCCAAATGAACCTGGAGTGGCTGGTGGCCATTCGTCGATGGGCGCTGGTGGCTTGGTTCTTCTTGACCGCCGGGATCCTCATCGGGAGCCGGTGGGCTTACCAAGAGCTTGGGTGGGGCGGTTACTGGGCGTGGGACCCCGTCGAGAATGCTTCCTTGATGCCCTGGCTCCTCTCGACGGCCTATTTGCATTCCATCATGGTCCAAGAAAAGAAGAATATGCTCCGGGCCTGGAATATTACCCTGATCATGGCCACGTTCCTGCTGTCGGTCCTGGGGACGTTCATCACCCGGAGCGGGATCCTTTCGTCCGTCCATGCCTTTGCTGTCTCGCCCATCGGAGACTACTTCATCGTCTTCTTAAGCTTCATCCTCTTTTACGGTCTCGCCTCGTTATATATCCGATGGCCGGTCATCCGGAGTCCTCAACGGATCGAGGCCGTCCTGTCGAAAGAGAGCAGTTTTCTGTTCAATAACTTGCTTTTGACAGGGATCTGCTTTGCAGTCTTGTGGGGCACACTCTTTCCCCTCGTGTCGGACCTAGTCAAGGGACATCGCATCACTGTGGCAGCGCCCTTCTTCAATCAGGTTACAGCACCCCTGGGCCTGGCCCTCCTAATCCTTACCGGGATATGCCCTCTGATCGCCTGGCGACGGGCGACGTGGACGAACTTGGAACGGAACTTCCTCCTCCCGTTGGTTTTCACGCTGGTCGTGGCTTCGGTCCTGTTTGCCCTAGGCCTCCGGGAAGCCCTCCCCCTGGCCTTCACGGGGGCTGGAGTCTTGGTCCTGGCCACGACGGCCCTCGAGTTTTACCGGGGCGTCCGGGCTCGGCGGCGGATGTACGGCGAGCCTGTGTGGACGGCCTTCGGCAAACTCCTCGTCAAGCACCCGCGCCGCTACGGCGGCTACGTCGTGCACGTAGGCGTCGTCCTACTGTTCTTCGGTATCGTCGGGTCGGCCTTCTATCAGGTGAAACGAGAGGTGTTTCTCCGACCGGGTGATACGGCCCATCTGCAGGGTTACACATTAAAATACGAGAACCTCAGCCTGCGGCGCTTTCCCCACAAAGACCTCGTCACGGCTTCCATCGTCCTTCAACGGGGTGACCGGGTCGTGACCCGCCTGACGCCGGGACGGGAGTTTCATCCCAATGCCGATCAGCCTGTCACGAACGTCCTGGGGGCCTGGGATGAAAACCAGGGAGTGAACCTTGAGATGTATTATAACCCCCTAATTTTCTGGTTCTGGGTCGGGGGCTGGATGATGCTCGTCGGGGGCGTTATCGTCATGAATCCTCGATGGGAGCCAGCATACATGCTGGCGCCCCAAGCGGCTGTCGCCCGACCTTGAGGTCGACCCTGGCTTCAAGAAAGCGACAAAGGGGGGTAAGGTCCAGGGCGTTCCGCTGCGGCCCCGGCTTTTTCTGACCGCGTCACGGCGTCCCGAAGCTTGAAAATGGGAAGGTCGATCCCGTCGACGGCTGTTTCGCGTCCGTTTTTGACGGCCTACCGGTGGCTCCGCCTGCGGTCCCGGAGTCTCCAATGGATGGCCCTGGGTATCACCCTGATGACAGGACTCAGCCGTCTGACGGGCTTCATCCGAGAGCAATTGAAGGCCCGTTACCTGGGGACGACCCACGAGGCCGACGCCTTTGACATCGCCTTCATTATTCCCAACATGCTCCGGCGGCTCCTTGGGGAAGGCGCTCTGACGGCCTCTTTCATCCCCGTCTATACCCGCTGGCGGGTCGAGCGCCCGGAGGAGGACCGCTGGTATCTCGTCCGGATATGCATGAACGACCTGTTGTTCGTGCTCGTCTGGGTCGTGGCCCTCGGGGAGCTCCTCTCGCCGGCCCTGGTCCGTCTGATCGCCCCGGGGTTTCGGGATTTCCCGTGGAAGTACGAGTGGACCGTCGAGCTGAATCGCCTGATGTTTCCCTTTATCCTGTTTATCTCGATGGCGGCCTTGACGACGGCCGTCTTAAATGCGTACCGGCGCTTCGTGTGGCCAGCCGCCGCCCCGGTCTTGTTCAACGTCGCCATGATCGCCATCGTCCTAGCCTGGGCCCACCGGGTCCTGTATCCATCGCTGGTCTTCGCCGTCGGCATCGTGACGGGCGGATTCCTCCAGTGGGCCGTCCAGTGGCCTGTCCTACGACGGCTCGGCTTCACGCCGACATGGCGGTTGGACTTCCGACATCCGGGCCTCCGAGAAGTCTTCCGCCTGATGGGGCCGGGGTTCTTTGCCGTCGGGATCGCCCAGGTCAACATGGCTATCGGGCAGAGTTACGCCTCGACCCTCGGGCAGGGCGCCGTGGCGGCGCTGACCTATGCGAGCCGCGTGCAGGAGCTGA
>JANXAA010000520.1 GCA_025061865.1 Acidobacteriota bacterium
AGCTCGCCGACCTGACCGTCCGGGTCCCCCAGGGCTGTCCGGCTTGCCACTACATCGGCTATCGAGACCGCATCGCCGTCTTTGAGGTCCTCCGGTGGTCTCCTGAGTTGGCCCAGGCTTGGATTCAGGGCCTCCCCATCCAGCGACTCCGGGAGATCGCTGAAACCCAGGGCTTCATTCCCCTCCGAACGGCCTGCCTCCAGCGGGTCCGAGAAGGCGTGACGACCCTTGAAGAGATCCAGCGCTGGTCGATTCAGTAAGCCATTCGGGTCTTAAGGGCCGGGTGCCGATCGCATTGATGATGTCCGATGTAGGGCGATTCAGGCCCGCTTCCAGAGAAACATGGGGGTTTACGGGCCCAAGGGGCCGATGGGCCGGTAAGGGTGCTGGAAGTGGACCCCTTGGGATGGCCCGATAGAGACGATCTGCGGGACTGCCTCTATCTGCTCACGGACCCCAGATAACGCCTTATCACGCCGTCTCCTGTCAGGCTATGTTCGGACTGCCGGTCGCCCACTTACGATTTCTGCTGCAGGCCCAGGCCGCCGGTCGGCTCCCGCCGTACGCGGGTTCGGCCCTGCGGGGAAGCCTGGCCGCCGCTTACAAGCAGACTGTCTGCGTCGTCGCCCACCGGGACTGCCCCCAATGCCACCTCCGGCCGGTCTGCACGTACCCCCTGATCTTCGAGCCGCCGCCTCGACCCGACGTCCCCCTCCTGGGCGCCGAGGGTGTACCGCCAGCTTACGTCCTCCGGCCCCCGCCCGGTCGAGATTGGCACCACCCGACGCCTCAATCCATCCGTCCTGGTCAGGCGTGGACCTTCGACCTGCTCCTGTTCGGTCCGGCCATCGCTCAGTTTCCCCTTCTCTTGTACGCCGCTCAGCGGGCCTTCCAGCGAGGCCTCGGGGGCCAACGGATTCCCTTCCGTGTCCTGCAGGTCTCGCAGGTCCATCCCCGCGACCGTCGGTCCCGGAACCTACTCCCAGGTCGTTCGAAACTGTCCTATCGGAACCCCTGCGTCGTCGTCCTGCGACCGCCTCGACGGACTCGACCCGTCGAACGACTTCGGATTCGACTCCTCACGCCCCTCCGCCTTAAGCAGGGCGGTCGGTATCGCTTCGACGCCCGTTTGGACACCCTCATGGCCGTCCTCCTGCGGCGTCTCAGCCGCCTGGGCCTCCTTTACGGGACAGGTCCTATCGAGGAATACCGGGACCTCCTGGCCGTCGCCCGTCAGGTCCGGACCGTCCGGCAAGACTTGGCCTGGGTCGATTGGACGCGCTATAGCCGCCGACAGGCGACCCTCATGCAGT
>JANXAA010000521.1 GCA_025061865.1 Acidobacteriota bacterium
TTATTTGTTTTTTTAGGACAGCCAGGTGCGCTCGGTTGACCCTTACAAATTTGTAGCGGAGGACTTGGGGCTGAAGCTTCAGCCACTGCTCGACCGGGACGAGCTGACTGGGATAGGCGGCCGTGTAAAAGAGGCTGTACCAACCTTCTCGATGCTTCCGAATCGGATAGGCCAGGAGGCGCTTGCCCCAGCTAATCTGATGAAGGACCGTCACACCGTTCTGCTGAACGGTCCGGACGATGTCCTCCATGAGAGCTCTATGCTCTGGCTCCGACAGCGTCGGGGCTGAAAGAACCAACAGTTCGTAGAGCCGACGAATTTCCATCAATGCCTCCTCACGGACTCACGCTCCATTCCGGGAGAAGGAGGCCGATTCGTAGGGCTTCCGTAGGCTTCTATAATAGGCCCCGTTTCCTACCCCGTCAATCACGTCCTAAGTGTTAGGGTTAAGTGCTGGAGGTCAGGTTTTTCCCGACCCCCAGACCCCGATTCCCCCGACCTCCTCGTAACGACCTGACACCCAACCCCTAATACCCAACACCTCCGTCAAGAGCCAAGCAGTTGACAAAGGGCAGAGATTCGGTTAAGTTGGGAGAGCGCCGGCTTGCGAACCTCAGAAAATCGCCCCCTTGGAAGGTTGAAAGCGGGAGGTCAAACGGTATGACGATGCGAGTCCTCTTTATGGTCCCCCCGGGGGGCTATCTGGCGGAGCGCTGGAGTCACGGGGAACTTATCCCGGCCTTGGGGATTGGGTACTGTGCAGCCGTCCTCGAGCAGGCTGGTTACACTTGCGGCGTCGTAGACGCGAATGCCCTCCGGATGACCTACGACGAAGTCGTCCGGGAGGTCCGGAAGTTCAATCCGGACGTCGTCGGCCTGACGTTTACGACGGAAAACCGCTTTTACGCCTTTGAGACCCTCCGGCAAATCAAGCAGCATTTTCCCCACGTGATCACCGTCCTAGGCGGGCCCCACGTGTGGAATGCCGCCGAGGACACGCTGACGCACGTCCCATGGTGCGACTTCGTCGTCCGGGGAGAGGGGGAAATTACGATGCTGGAGCTCGTTCAGGCCCTCGACCGGAGCGGGGACTTGCGGAAGGTCCTGGGTATTTCGTACCGGACCAAGGACGGTTCGATTCGGCACAACCCGCCCCGGCCGGTCGTCGAGAACCTGGACGAGCTTCCGTTTCCAGCCCGCCATCTCTACCCGATGGACGCCTATACATTCCATGTCGATGACCCCCACAAGGGCCGGCGTCGAGCCCTAAACCTGATGACGAGCCGGGGGTGCCCCT
>JANXAA010000522.1 GCA_025061865.1 Acidobacteriota bacterium
CGCCCGAATCCCCGAATCGCCGGATTGCCGAATTCCCGAAGAACTGACGACCTCCCGTTAAGCGACCTTTTCGACCTTGCCCGATTTCAGACACTTCATGCAGACCTTGATCCGCTGGACGCTCCCGCCTACGCGGGCCCGGACCTTGACGAGATTGGGATAAAACCGGCGGATCGTCACGTTGTGGGCATGACTAATATTGTGGCCCTTCATAGGGCCCTTGCCGCATATGTCACAACGCCGCGCCATCGTCGCCTCCGCTGAGCTAAGATTCGGGAACTCGGCAGTCTGAAGGTCCGGCCATGGGGCAGATGGGCAGGTAGAAGAAGGCGAAAATAGCCCACGACCTGCCCGACGGCCGCTAACAGGAGTAGCGTCTGTCAGAATGCCGCCACTCGCAATAGGGATATTCCGCTTACCTGCAGGCTTCCCTGTCTGCCCATCTACCTACCCGCTTATCTGCCGACCTGCTCCATGGATCAACTGGGAATGGTCCGTACCCAGGAGTTGGCGGAGAGGGTGGGATTCGAACCCACGTGCCCCCTTCCAGGGGCAACCCGATTTCGAGTCGGGCCCGGTGTGTCCGCTTCGGTACCTCTCCGCAGGCCGAAGGTCGGAAAAGAGCCCCCACGCTAAATAACTTAGCCGGCTCATCGGTCCGGTGCAACCGGGCGTCTTTGGAAGTAAGGCCCCCGAGAGACAACATAGTTAGGCATCAGGCCCACTGACAGCCCTTATAGCCCGACTGCCTTATGACCATTTGCCTGGTTGGATTCCCCCGCTCCGAAGGGTCGCACTTTGACATCTCTACAACTTGGGCCATAATGACAGAGAATCCCCGAAGAGATGTAAGGATGGGTCAGTGGGTGGACGCCTTTTTGGACTACCTACGCTGGGAGCGGGGCGCCTCGCCTCACACCCTACGGGCCTATGGACAGGACTTGGCGGATTTCCAGCGGTTCTTCTGCCACTATCATGGGCGCCCGGCGTTCAAGCCCCTGGCCTGGATGGAAGTCGACGATCAGGACATCCGAGCCTACTTGGCCGGCCTTCTCAAACGGGGCTATCACCGCCGTTCGACGAACCGGCGTTTGTCGGCCCTACGGGCCTTCTTCCGATATCTCCAGCGGGCAGGGCTTCGTCGAGACAACCCGGCGGCCGTCTTGCCGAATCTACGGGTCCCGGAGCAACCACCTCCGGCTCTCCGGTCGGAGGAAATCCAGGCCCTCGTGGGGCTGTTTCGGTGGGACACCTTTTGGCACCTACGGG
>JANXAA010000523.1 GCA_025061865.1 Acidobacteriota bacterium
CCCCGGAAGCTGAGGCGACATATAGAATGTCGGGATGCCCCGGGACGCCCTCGATGTCCGTCAGACGTCCGCCCATGATGCCCGGGCCGATATTCCGCCACGGCAGGTTCTCAAATAACGAAGCGTCGATCCCCCGGATGGCCGGCTTCTGGGACCAGCCTGGAGGACTCACCAGGGCCCAAAGGCCGAGGATGAGGCCCCCCGATAAAAACAGCCGCCGAGACCAGGCAATGAGACGCATGCCGACCTCCTTTGTGGAACACGTCCTCGATCGTCCTTATCCCCCAAGTGGCGACCCTCGAGCGGGGTCCCCGAAGCCACTCCAGTTCCGTTCGCTAAAACGGGGTCTATGGGACGCAGGATACGGGGAAGACTCGTGCCCCCCTCACAGACCCCATCGATGGTCTTGTAAGTCGCAACGGGGTTTATCCTGTGGGTTATCCTAAACGTTTTATCCCTGCCCGAGGTTCCCCAAGTAAGGAGTGTAGCGCCGTTACGCTCCAAATTCCGCAATCCCCCTGAATGCCCTACCCGCCTATGGCCGACCTACCCACTGCCTCGCATCCTGGACTGATGACTCCGCTCGAGCGATCAGGGCTTGCATCCTGCATCCTGCATCTCTATCTTGCATCCTACTGACTCATGAAGGGAGTACTTTATGATGCTGACCTTCCAGGACGTCACTCACCGCCTCCGGACGTTCTGGGCCGACCAGGGGTGCGTCGTCCAGGAGCCCTACGACCTGGAGGTCGGCGCCGGGACGATGCATCCGGAGACCTTCTTTCGGGTTCTCGGTCCCCAACCCTGGCGGGTCGCCTACGTTCAGCCCTCCCGCCGGCCGGCCGACGGCCGCTACGGCGAAAACCCCAATCGCCTGTTTAAGCATTACCAGTTTCAGGTCATCCTGAAGCCGGCGCCTGACGACGTTCAGGACGTCTATCTCCAGAGTCTGGCGGCCCTCGGTCTGGACGTCGCCGCCCACGACATCCGCTTTGAGGAAGATGACTGGGAGGCCCCGACGCTTGGGGCCTGGGGCATCGGCTGGCAGGTCCTCTGCGACGGCCTGGAGATCACGCAGTTTACCTACTTCCAGCAGGCGGGCGGCCTGGACTTGACAGTCATCCCCGTCGAGATCACCTATGGCCTGGAACGCATCACGGCCATGTTAAACGGCCTGGACGACGTCTACGCCGTACCGTGGTCCCGGGACGTGACCTACCGGGACGTCCGCTGGCAGGAGGAGTACCAGTGGTCCCGCTATGTCTT
>JANXAA010000524.1 GCA_025061865.1 Acidobacteriota bacterium
GAAGGGACGTCGCAGCGCGAAGCACCGCTCGGACACCGGGACCTCTAGCATGTAAAACTGTCCCGGCGCCGTCAGGGGCCAGTCACCGTCCTCGGGGACGAAGCCCAGCAAGACGATGTCCGGCCCGACGTCCTCACAGACCACGCATCGAAGCCGTAGGTCCTTCACAGGCCGCTTTCCATAGGGGGCTCAGGTCCCGGGTCCCAGGATGACCAGAGATAAGATAAACAGGATGAAAAGGATCACCGACCCCAGACCGGCCTGACCCGGACGGCCCCCGCTTGAGACGAATAGACCTGATGGTCGGTACTCCGTAGTCTTTGTGTCCTGGGACCTGGCACTCGGCACTGAGACCGATCCTTCATAACTTTCATAATTCAATAATAATTTCATAAATGGATTCCCCCAAGCAGCCGCACCATGTGCCGCCGGTACCTCAACGAAGCCTCTGGGCCCGGTGCGTCCTTAAAGGTCCCGCCTGTACGCTGGTATTCCAAGTTCAGGGAGATCTTTACGATTCTGACCTCCAGACCCAGGAGCTGAAAGAGAAACCAGCCGCTCGTGTCGTGGGGGACCACCCCCACATCCCTGGCTAAATAGACTCGCTTGAGGCCCAAGCCACCATAGAGAAGGGCCATTTTCAACTTTCCGTAGACCCCGAAGCCTCTATGCCTCGACTCGTCGCTCTCCGACGGGAAAACAATCGACACGTTCGACGACCGGCCCCAATCGACCTGGCCGCCAAGGCGGAGGTTGAGGGGATCAGTGAACCATGAGTACTCCACGGCGACCGATATCTCGCTGGCCAATTCATTGTCCCAGAACCTCTGGCCGGAGGGCCTATAAGACGCCCCCCCGAGGCCAAGCCCGACCAGGAAATGGACTTTTTCAGCGGCCCGTGCTGTCTCAGGGGCCCATCCGAAGGCCAGAAGGACGGGGACGACCGCCGCCCATGGAGAGAACGTCCGGCACTGACGCATCGGGTCCCCTCCACTACCAAAATGGGACGTGCGGCTTCATGATACACGAAACGCCCGGTCCCAACCCCGCCTTAGCCTCCCTCAAAAGTCGCAATGGGAGGCGTCCCAGGACTTGAAGCGTTGGAACGACTTGGGTCCCTGGCCGAATGGCCAGGGGCACGGCTCCCCCTTCCGGCGGGGGCCATCCCGTCCCTTTGCCCGTGGTTTCCTCGATGGCGGTGGCTCAGCATAGGGATGCTGACATGGAGGGCGTTCATCGCCGCCGGTGCCCAGGCCCCGGCGGTGG
>JANXAA010000525.1 GCA_025061865.1 Acidobacteriota bacterium
CGGGCGGCATGTTCTGGGTCTGCGACAAGGACAATCTGCGGCTCCCCATTCACTAAGGTTCCACCTGAAGGACAAAGGGGCAGGGCGCAAGGTCAAAGGACGCTAGGCGTTGGGAGGCGCCGATAGGGTTTCTCTTGTGCGGCCTCGGACTTGGTGCCGCTTTTTGAGTGTCCCAAAGGGAGGGAAATACGTTTAGGGGAGTCGGCCACAACTCCTTGCGCCTTGCCCTTTGCCGGGGGGGCTTTCTATGCGGACTTGGCACGTTCGTTGGCGCATCACCGAGGAGCTCCGAACTGTCTTGCATCCGGCCATCGTCTACGTCGACGCCATCTTCTACCCGACGGAAGCTGCCCCCTGGGCCGAGGCCTTCGCCGAACAGGTCCGTCAGTGGCTTCAGGCCCATCCATCTGAGAGCATTTCGTCGGACCCCGTCTTCCAGGCGGTCCGGGAAATGTTCAAGGCTGTCGGCATCGACCCGACCAAGTACCGTCCCTCCTCGGAGGCCCTTATCCGCCGGGTCCACCGGGAGGGCTCGCTCCCGTTCATTCATCCGATGGTCGCCCTCAACAACCTCATTTCTCTCTATGACGGCCTCCCGATGGGATGCTACGACCCCGACGAGATCGGACCCCACGTCGTCTTTCGGCTCGGGCGACCCGGGGAGACCTTTGAATCCCTGCGGCACCAAGATTTTCATGCTGAGGGCCGGATCGTCATCGCCGACAACGGTCCCTTCGGGAGCCCCATCGTGGACTCGCTCCGGACGATGCTGAAGCCTGGTTCCCGCCGGTGTCTCTATGTCTGGTACGCCCCCGCTCAGGTCCCCCGTTCACATGTCGCTGCCTCCGTCCGACGTCTGGTAGAATGGTGTCGGACCTACGCCCTCGGCCGACCGGCCCGGGCATGGGCTTACGACCCAGAGAGCCAGACTTTCCAGAGTTGGGACCTGGGAAAATGACGGAAGCGACCGACCGTTGGCTCAACGAGTTGAAGGCCCGGATTCGGCACCTCCGACACCTCACGGACCGCTTGCACCGACTGCGGACCGAATTAACTCGGCCCGAGACCCATCCGCAGGTCTTAAAAAAGCGTCACACCGAAGTCGCTGACCTCCTTCAGACGGCCGCCGCCTGGGATTGGACGGAAGGGTGGCAGACCCTCCAGGCTTATCTGCGAGGGCTTCAAGAGAGCTTGCCGGAACGATGGCTCCCGTGGCGGCACCGCTGGTTCCAGCAGTTGAATGAATCCTTGGGCCCTCTCGT
>JANXAA010000526.1 GCA_025061865.1 Acidobacteriota bacterium
CGCCACAGGCACAGGAAGCCGCATCACCAAGCGCTATTCCGCGCCAGGGACCTACACCGTGACTCTCACCGTGATTGATAACCAGGGCGCTTCCTCGTCCACGAGCCAGCAGGTCACGGTGCGGCGGCCGAATCAGCCGCCGGTGGCGTCCTTCACGTTCACGCCGGCGAGCCCGAATCCTGGCGACACCGTCACCTTCGATGCCTCGGCCTCTTTCGATCCCGACGGTACAATCGTCCTCTATACTTGGGACTTCGGGGATACCGGCACGGGTTTTGGCAAGATAACGACCCACGCTTACACGGCCGCCGGCAACTACACTGTTCGGCTCACGGTCCGGGACAACCTGGGGTCTATCGCGACGGCCGAGCGCCTCATTACGGTCCAGCCATAAACACGGCCCTACCGCTGATTTCCTTACACGACGTATTCCGTCCGTGTGAAAAGGAAGTGGTCGAAGTAGTAGTGGATGAGGAGTGTGCTGAGGATGACGATGAAGTAGCTCTGGTCAGGCGTCAGTGGTGTCACGAGGCGGATCAGCAGGACGAACAAGACGACAGCCCCCGTCACGCCGACAAAAAACAGGTAGTAGGGAAGCATCGAGGGCCTGCGCACGAGGCGTTGGACCAGCGTGTTGTCGACCTCCCCCCGTTCGTACCGCAGACGGTTGATCAGCCAGAACAGGAACATATACTGAAACGAGTGCCATGTGTTATAGCCCTGGAAGCCGACGTCCATGTTGGAGGCCATCGGTAAGAAAAACGACACGGTCGCCGTCACGGCGATGAGAAGCGTCTTCGGGTAGCTGACGCGGTCTTGCCAGATCTCGAAGGCTGTCTTGGCGACCCAAGCCAGAAGAAGGCTGAAGAACACGACGGCCGCCAGTTCGGGGATCGGGAAGGGCCGCAGGAAATCCGGATAGGGCAGGACGACGCCCGCGACCCGGAACTGTCCCTGGGACAGCTTATACAGGCCGATGGGATACAGACCCGTCAGGATGACGCCGTAATCGAGTAAACGAGACCATAGGGGCTCTTGCAAGCCGGCCCGGACCCGGTAGCAGTCCGTGATGTAAATGATTTGATGCAAGACGTGAATCGAGGCCCACGTGAAGAACATGAAGATGAGGATCGTATAGTGATACAGACCCAAATAGATGACGATCGCTGGAAGTAAAGCGGAAGCGCCGGCATAGAGGGGATACCGTCGGAGGAATGACCGGTTCAGATAAGTTAGCGTGAACGTGCTGTACAGGTGAGGAC
>JANXAA010000527.1 GCA_025061865.1 Acidobacteriota bacterium
CATCGATGTCGGGGTCCGATGGGACGGCTACGTAGGCGATGCGGCCGCGACTTTCCCTGTCGGGTCGGTCGATCCCGTCCATGCCCGCCTGATCGCTGTCACCCGAGAGGCCCTGGCTCGCGGGATCGCTCAGGCCCGGCCGGGTCATCGTATCGGCGCCATCGGTCATGCCATCGAGACATGGGTCGAGTACGAGAATGGCTTCCGGGTCATTCGGGAATACGTCGGTCATGGGGTCGGGCGGCACCTCCACGAAGACCCGGTCGTGCCTAACTACGGGCTCCCCCATCAGGGCCTGCGTCTTCGACCGGGCTTGGTGATCGCCATCGAGCCGATGGTCGTGACGGGCTCGGGTGAGACGGAGGTCCTCCCTGACGGTTGGACAGTCGTGACCCGCGACGGGAGTTTCGCCGCTCATTTTGAGCATACCGTCGCTATCATGGATCGGGAGCCCTGGATTTTGACCCACCCCGACGAGGATGGGGACTTCAGCAAGAATTAGGTAGGGAGGGTTGGGTATTTTCCCGACCCTTGCATCCGGAAGACCTAACACCTTACATCCGATACCTGACGAGGATAGCCCGTCGTATGGCCCAAAAAGAAGAAGCCATCGAGGTCGAGGGCGTCGTCCTCGAAAGCTTGCCCAATGCTATGTTTCGCGTGAAGATCGAGGGCCAGGACTTGGTCGTCTTGGCCCACGTATCGGGCCGGATGCGGAAGCACTTCATCCAGATCGTACCCGGCGATCGCGTGCGGGTCGAACTTTCGCCTTACGACTTGACCCGGGGCCGTATCGTGTACCGCTATAAGTAGCGTGGGCCTCCAAGGCTCCATGACGACCCTTGGATCGGGCCTGTCGGGTCGGCCCGTCGTGCGAGTCGTTGCCCGGCGGGGGCAAGCGCCCTATAATATAGGCCGGCTTCCAGGACTCTACCTTCACCTGGACGGGCCCTCGGAGAAGACCGAGACCCGCCGAAAGGGAAAGACCAAATGAAGGTCCGGGCATCGGTGAAGCGTATCTGTAATAAGTGTCGGGTCATCCGCCGGAAGGGCCGGGTCCGGATCATCTGCGAGAACCCCAAGCATAAGCAACGGCAGGGGTAGCCCTTCGGCGTTAGGTACTGGGTCGTGGGAGTTAGGGGGGGGGGGGGGGGGGGGTGTGAGAAACCCCCACCCCGACCCCAAAAAAACAAAAAACAAACCAAAAAAAACCAAAAACCAACCCCGCAGAACCACCGAATGAACCCCGGGGGGGGTT
>JANXAA010000528.1 GCA_025061865.1 Acidobacteriota bacterium
TTCTCCCGAAGTTGCAGGCCGTAAGGAGTCAGCCGGGTGTGCCGGGTCCGACCGTGCATCCCGGGCGGATAGTTCTTCCGCTCTAAGGGGCATTTCGTATAGCACTTGATGCCCTTCAAGAAGAGCTTCATGCCCTCGCGACGGCATAATCGACATCGAGGTCCTGTATAACGTGCCACGATCGTCTCTCCGATTTAGGTTCCGAGTCTCCGGCCTCGGGAGCTCGGGAATTCGGCAGCTGGGAAGGCCGGGCATGGGATAGGGGAAGCCCGGGGCGTCCCCCAACTCCCCAATGACCGAGTGCCCGAACGCCGAACTGCCGAAAAAGGGTTACACCCGACGACGCTTCGGGGGACGACAGCCGTTGTGCGGGATCGGCGTGACGTCCTTGATCGACCGGATCTCCAGGCCCGCCGTCTGTAAGGCCCGGACTGCCGAATCCCGGCCACTCCCGGGGCCTTTCACCCGCACGTGGACGGCCTTCACGCCGAGGCGAAGGGCCTCCTGGGCCGCCTTCAGGGCGGCCTGCTGAGCGGCGTAGGGGGTCCCCTTTCGGGAGCCCTTGAATCCGATGGTTCCACCCGAGGCCCACGTAATCGTGTGCCCTTCCAAGTCCGTCAACGTCACGATCGTATTGTTAAAGGTCGAATAAACGTGAGCGATGGCCTCGGTCCCGTGAACCTTCTTTTTCTTCTTCCGGGGGGCCGTCTTGGCCATATCGCGTCCTCCCCTGATCCGACAGTCCGGGCATTCGACCCCTCGGGAATCAGGCCCTTGCGGATGGGCCCGACGGCCGAATGGCCGGACAGCCGATGCTACTTACGAACTTTCTTCTTCTTAATGGCAATCTGTCGGCCCCGGGGACCCTTACGGGTGCGGGCGTTCGTACGCGTCCGCTGACCCCGCACGGGGAGACCCTTTACATGACGGATCCCTCGGTAACAGCCGATATCGATCAGGCGCCGGATATGGGCCTGCACTTCCTTACGAAGCTCGCCCTCGACCTTGTATTGGGTTTCGATGATGTGGCGAATGCGGTTGATTTCTTCTTCATGCAAGTCTTTCAGTTTTCGGTAGATATCTACGCCAGCCTGCTGGCATATTTTCAAAGCACTGGACCGGCCGATCCCGTAAATATAGGTCAAGGCCACAAAGGTCGGCTTGACCGCCGGTAGGTCGACGCCTGCGATCCGGACCATAACCAAACACCCCCGGGGTGAATATCGGGTGTCTTCCGGGATGGGTATTGGG
>JANXAA010000529.1 GCA_025061865.1 Acidobacteriota bacterium
GCCCATCCCCAGGCCCAGGACGGACATGAGCCGGTCCTTCAATCGGTAGGCCGAGAGCGTCCAGCCCGGCGGGACCCAGCCGTGCACGATACCGTACTTGGGTGTCCGCTCGAAAGGTGAGTCCACACCGAAGAGTGCCTCGAGGACAGCCCGGGCGTTGTTCAGGGAGATGCCGATGCCGACGGCCATGAGCATGGGGATGACCCACAGCCAATTCCACCATCCCCGCAAGCCTGTCGGGTTTTCCTGCTGGGAGAGTACGTAAAACGTCGCGACCGAGAGGGTCGCTAAGCAGAAGAGGGGGACGTCCAGCCACAGCAGATGATACAGCCCCAGGCGGTAGCGGGCCCATATCACGGGTCCCAGCAGCAAGCCGACCCACACGATCAGGACGTAGGACATGTTGGCCGTCAGGTGAAAGAAGGCCTCCAGCTTGACCCAAGGGTCGACCCCGCTCCGAAAAATCCGGGGGAGGAGCTTGAGGGCCGTCTGGGTTGAGCCCTTGGCCCACCGGAACTGCTGGCGCATGAAGGCCGCCGTCTCGACCGGCAATTCGGACGGGACGGCCTCGTCCTTCAGGTAGATGAACTGCCACCCCCGCAGTTGGGCCCGGTAGCTGAGGTCCAGGTCCTCCGTCAGGGTGTCGTACGTCCACCCACCAGCGGACTCGATGGCCGCCCGGCGCCAGACACCGGCCGTCCCGTTGAAGTTAAAGAACCGGCCTGACCGATTCCGGGCGGCGTGTTCGACGACGAAGTGACCGTCCAGCATGACCGACTGAATGCGGGTTAAGACCGAAAAATGCCGATTGAAGTATTCCCACCGGACTTGGACGAGGCCGACGGTTGGGTCCCGGAAGTAGGGGACCGTCCGTTTCAAAAAGTCCGGGGGCGGCACGAAGTCGGCGTCGAAAATGGCGATGAACTCGCCCCGGGCCATGCGGAGGCCGTGGGCCAAGGCCCCGGCCTTAAAGCCCGTCCGGTCGGGACGGCGGACGTGGGTGATGGCCAGGCCCTGACGTCGATAGTGGTCGACCCAGTAAGCGATCGCTTGGGTCGTCTCGTCCGTCGAGTCGTCCAGGACCTGAATTTCCAGCCGGTCCCGGGGATAGTCCAGACCACAGACGGCCTTCAGGAGACGGGCGACCACATGGTTTTCGTTATAAATCGGGAGCTGGACGGTGACCATGGGCCACTCGACCGGCGGCGGAGGGAGCGGCGGGTCTGCATGGACG
>JANXAA010000052.1 GCA_025061865.1 Acidobacteriota bacterium
TGGAGACCCGCCTCGGCCAGGTTCAAGGCCTTTATGTGATCCTGCTCGTTGACGGCGATGAGGCCTTCCGTGTCACCCTGGAGGACCATCGCGAAGCCCAGGAGCACCAGGACCGTCATGACGAGCATGGTGGCGATGAGGGCATTCCCCCGCCGGCCCGATCCGACCCGTCGAGCAATCCTCGGAAACCGAACGTGACGCACGGATGTCCTCCGCGGCGACGCCGCCGTCACCGGCAGCGCCCAAGCAGGGCGGCGCCCGACATGGATACTGGTGCTCCGACCGACCCTCACCTTGCTAACCTACGCATCGGTCCGAGGCGACGGCTCGTCTCGCCGTCCCGATACTCTATTTTCCTCTATATATACTATTACCTCGGTTCATTCCGGAGCCGGACCTCCGTCCGCAAGCGGATACTCTGGAGGGCCTGCATCGGGCCGGCCCGGTCGGTGGCGACCAGCGTGATCACGATGCGGGCCACGCGGGTCCGCTGAGCCGTATCTAAGGGCGTCGGCCCTAAGGGGTTCCCCTGGGCATCCAGGTATTGGAAGCTCAGCGCCGAGACGTGGGTCGCCAGGGTCGACCCATCGGGGTTCGCAGGCGGAAAGCCGTCGTCGGGGAGGAAGACCGTCCGGGCCTGCCTATACAGGGTACCGAAGGGGTAATCCGGATTAGGTGCGTACCAGTAGTAAACCTGTTCGACGGTGACGACTTCGCTTCGGGCCGCTTGAAAGACACCGTCGGTCACGCCAGGCGTGATGAAAAGGATATGGCGGAGGGGGTCGACGCCCACGCAGTAGACCGGTTCCCACCGTTTCCGATTGGCCACGACGAGCAAGGGCCACGCGGAACCCCCGCACCGGGCCGCACTCGCATAATATCGGGCATCCTCGACGTACAGTCGGTCCGTACCCCCACCCGCTGACGTCGCCGACCGGGTCAAGACCGTATGACCGTTATCGATTTCCGCCCGAAAGCCGAGGGCCGTATCCGTCGCATAAAAGATGGCCGGCGTCCACCGGGCTGCCCCATTGACCTGAAAGCCCGTCGGGATGCCGCACCCGATCATCCGGAAGTCGCGGGTCATCAGCTCCAGGGCGATACGGGCGTTATTTTGGATGTTGACCCGACGGTCGTTTCGAAAGCGGAGCCACTGGGATTGGGTCAGGACCGAATAGAGGGCCATGAGCAGGAACAAGAAGACGACCATCGAGACGAGCATCTCAGCCAGGGTAAAGCCGTCGGCCGAATTCCGTCTCATCGACTCCCTCAGGGCCTCTATCACCGGGCCAAGAACGTGACGTGCCGCACGAGGACCGCTCCCCGGGGAAGCGGAAGCCGATGGCCGGTGCTGTCGTACCGGACCAGGTAACCGGCCTCGACGACGACCGTCTTCATATTCGGTTCGGGCGTGTTCTCCGTGACGACCCACCGGAGGGACCAGTCGGCCGAGAAGCCTGGGACGGGATAATAATACTCCGTGCCGCCGCCGACAGGCGCTATCGCCGGGTGGATGCCCGGACTCAGGTCCGGATGATCAAAATCCAGACTCCTGATTTGGTCTATCTTCTCGGCCACCAGGTGGTTCAGGACGGACATATGCCCGGCCCGAATTCCCATGCGAGTCGCATACACGAACAGGGTCATAAGACCCAAGACCCCGACGATGAGGATCGCCATGGCGACCAGGGCCTCGACTAGGGAAAAGCCCCGGTGGGAAGCCCGTACCCCCAACGCCTCGGCTTCTCTCGGCCGGCTCATCGCTCCAAGATCTCGACCGCTCCCACCCGACCGATGACGATCTCAGCTGAACGGTGCCGGCCCTGCAGAAAGATGCGACCGGCGCCCGAGCCGCCTACCGCCGTCGCTCCACCAAAGGTGTCGAATCGGACCTCGACGACGCTCCCCTCCAGAATCCGGACGCCCTCGCCGGCGAACGAAAACCGATAGGCGGGCAAGGGCGTCCAGCCACCTCCGTCCAAGCGTTCGACGACGTATGAATTGGGCGACGTCCCATCTGTTTCAGGAAAGATCAGGACTCGATAGGGCGTCTTCTGCTTGACCGCCAAGTACCGGGCCAGGCGCATATGGATTTGCATCTGACTGGCCGCCGTCCGGAGCTGATAGGTCTGATAGAACCGGACCAGGGCGGGCATGGCGGCCAATAGGAAGAGACTCATCAGGGCCAGGACGACTAGTAGTTCCAGGGTCGTGAAGCCCCGCCGACCCACGGGCATTCCCTCAATCAAGGGATCGCGATCGTTCCTCCAAACCCTCAGCTGCCTCTGTTGGACAACCTCTGTTGGACAATTGGATAGGGTTCCAGGTCAGACGTTAGGGACGGAGATCAGACTGGGCGTAAGGATTGCGCATAGACATTTCTCACCATGGCTCAAGGAAGATTGAAGTCCTCATTTATTTTAAGTTCAACACGTCCTGGGGGTCCATGGTCCGCGGTCTGGAACGGACACGGGTCCCTTCACCCGCTTCTTGCATCCCCGACGTGCGCGCTTTGGGAGTAGCCCGACGGAGTTTCTTAAACGCCCGCAGTGACGCTGGCGTCCCCTGTCGTCCGAGCGTTACAGGCATGGCGGCGTCAGGGTCCATCGAGCGCTCGCTGCCATGCGAGCGTCTGAAAGCACGCCCGTCGGGCCTGCATCCCGGATCCCCCTCCATCAAGGGGAGGCACCTTTAACCGATGGGGCGGCCGAACCCTCTAAAGCCTTCAGGGTTTCATAGGCCTTTTGCATGACTTCATGCAGGCGGGCGACGATGCCGGGGAGGGCCTCCGGTGGGGCCGTCTCCAGGCGGACGGGCGGGAGCCACCGAACGCGGACAGTGACCGAGGGCCGTTGAAGCCATCGCCAGGCATGCCGATGGAGGGCTTCATTGGTTGCCCAGTGGACGTCTGGCAAGGGCGTATAACGGAGGACGACCGGATAAACCGGCAGGCCCGTGGCGCTGGCCAGGGTGAACAATCCCCGTCGGAAGGGCATGAGACCGTCGTGGTCCGAAATCCGGCCTTCGGGGAAGAAGACGACCCACAGGCCGGCCTGGGCCCGGCGGCGGAGCGCCTCGACCTGACGTCGGATCGTCAGGGCACTCCCTCGATGGACGAAGACAGTCCCGCCATACCAGGCCAAAAAGCCGATGAACGGCCAGCGTCGGATCTCGGCTTTGGCCGCAAACACACAGGGCGCTATGGCCCCCAGTACGCATACGTCCAGATAACTAAGGTGGTTGCTGACGATGATCCCGGGCGCCGTCGCCGGCGGCGGGTCCCCCTCGAAGACAGGGCGGACACCCCACAGACGCAAAAGGCCGCGGAACCACCGTTGGGCCCACCGGGCCCGGCGCCGGAGCCGATGGGGCCCTATGAGCGTGACCAGGGAGGCCAGAAACGCAAGGCTTGTCCACAAAACCGTCGCTACGGTACGCCAGACGATTCGCAGCATAGACAAGGATGCCCCACGGAGGCGTCAGGTCTCAGGGGGCGCCGCCCAGCGCTAAGACCCGGTACCCGAGACCTGAGACCTCATTTCGCATCATGCATCGTCCGAAGCGTCCAGGCGCCGAGTCTCGTTACTCGTGGGTTGGACGCCGTATGCAAAGAGTTCGCCCCGATGATTCCGGAAGACCCAGACGTCCGGCCTGACGGCAACCCGGTAGTCGGGTAAGAGGGGGACCTTCCCACCGCCGTCCGGGAGGTCTACCACGTAAGTCGGAATCGCAAGACCCGAAATGTGACCCCGCAAGCCTTCCATGATCTCTAAACCGCGGCCCAAAGACACCCGGAAATGATGCGTCCCCCGGACGGGGTCCGTATGGTGCAGGTAGTAGGGCTTCACGCAGGCCCGGACCAGGGCCCGATGGAGGGCCCGTTGAGTCTCGACGTCGTCGTTGATCCCCCGCAAGAGGACGGCCTGATTGAGGACGGGGACACCGACCCGAAGGAGCATTTGGACGGTCGCATGGGTCTCCGGCGTGACTTCTCGGGGGTGGTTGAACTGCGTAAGGCACCAGATGGGCCCGTAGCGGTCCAGGACGGCCAGGAGCGACGGGTCCCAGACCCGCATGGGAAGTGTCACGGGGACCCGCGTGCCCAAGCGGATGATCTCCACATGAGGAATCGAACGCAGGGCCCGCAAGAGACGGGCCAAGACAGACGTCGGCAGGACGAGGGGGTCGCCGCCCGAGAGGATCACGTCCCGGACTTCTGGATGACGGCGGATGTAATCCACGGCCGTCTCCAGGTGCCGCACCGCCGTCGCCACGCCAGGCCGCCCCAGGATACGCTTCCGGAAGCAATGCCGGCAAAAGGTGGAGCACATATTGGAGACGATCAGGAGGACTCTGTCTGTGTATCGATGGATAAGACCCGGGACGACCTCGAGACGACGCTCGCCCAGGGGGTCCGGAGAAAGGTCCGTCAGACCGGCGACTTCTTCTAAGTCCGGAACGGCCTGCCGCCGGATGGGGTCGGCCGGGTCGTCGGGGTCCATCAGGCTCGCATAATAGGGCGATACGACGACCGGATACACGACAGCGACCGAACGAAGGCTTTCAGCTACGTCGGGTCGGAGCCGTCCAAGCTGTTCCAAGTCTACCGTCGTGCGGATCAAATGGCGCCATTGCCAGCGCCAGTCGTACCAGCACTGCCGGGATACGTTCGACCAGGCCGAGACCCGGCGCCATGGGGCGTGGTCGGCGGGAATCCACCGTCGGAGACACCGTCGGACGAGTCGGTCATACCCTGTTTGTCGGGCGACCCGCATGGGACTTCCCCAGGATGGGAAGTAGGGCAATCGGGCAGGCGGGGGACCGTGAGTGGCGAACGGGGATGCAAGGCGCCAGACCCTTGGAAAGACCTAACCCCATCCTGCACGCCTGTCTCGTAGCCCGTTCGGACCTCCCGTCCCCTTGGCCAGGACCCGGGACCTGAGACCTCAGCGGTCGTCCCATTGCCCGATCCCTCACCCCGAATTATAATACAGGCTACCCGGCGGGAATCCCAGACGGCCGGTGACTCCTATCGGCCTGCGCCGCAACCTGGTACCCGACCCTCGGGACCCGGGACCTACTTTCGGAGGTCACTCCATGCCCCAGACGATGATGATACCGGTTCAAGTTCGTGAGAAGGTCGGCAAGGAAGTCGCCCGCAAGATCCGTCAGCAGGGCTGCATTCCTGGCATCGTGTATGGCCCGGGCCGCTCGCCGGTGCCCATCAAACTGGATCCCCGGCCCGTCGTGCATCTGCTGGAACAGGGGACAGCCGAGAATACGTTGTTGGAGCTTCGGACTGACGACAACCAGCGTTGGCTCTGCCTGCTGAAAGACTACCAGCTCGACCCCGTCCGGGACACCCTCCTACACGCCGACTTCTATGCCGTCCAGGCCGACGTCGTCCTGACCCTGCGGGTCCCTATCCGCTTGGTCGGCGAGCCCGCAGCCCTGAAGGCCGGTGGCGTCCTCCAGTTCCTGGTTCGCGAAATCGAGGTCGAGTGCCTCCCGAAGGACATCCCGGACGTCATCGAAGTTGACATCTCGGCCCTCGACTGGAACGACTTCATCCAGGTTCGAGACCTGAAGCTCCCCCCCGGCGTCCGGGCCGTCGAGGACCCCGATGAGGTCATCGTGACCCTTACGGCCGCCGAGGAGTACGTCGAGGAGGCTGTTGCATCGACCCTGGCGGAGGCACCGGAACCTGAGGTCATCAGACGGGGGAAGACGGAAGAAGAGGAAGAGTAGCCCGTGGGGGTCTCGCCGTTCTTACGGGCTGTCGTGGGACTGGGGAACCCGGGCGAAGCTTATGCCCGGACTCGCCATAACATCGGCTTCCTGCTAGTCGACCGCATCCGTCGGGAAGCCCAGGTCCAGAAGAAGCGGACTCTCGAAGGGGTCGTGCAGGTCCTCGCCGTCCGGTGGGCAGATTGGGACCTCTACCTGATCAAGCCCCTGACCTACATGAATCTAAGCGGTCTGGGTGTCCGGCAAGCCCAGGCCCGATACGGCTGGAAACCGGATGAGCTTCTGATCGTCTACGACGACGTGGACCTCCCCCTGGGCCGCCTCCGCCTGCGGACAGCGGGGAGCGCCGGAGGCCACAAGGGCATGGCGTCTGTCCTCGCCGCCTTGGGCACCGATCGGGTCCCCCGTCTCCGGATGGGCATCGGCGTGAACCCTAAGCCGACCGACCTGGTGGCCTTCGTGCTGGCCCCCTTTACGGCCGACGAATGGCCCGTCGTAGAAGAAATCCTGGACCGGGCCGCAGAGGTCGTCCGCCGTATCTTAGCGGAGGGCTTTCAGAAGGCTATGAATTGGGCGAATCAATAGGCAGGTCGGCAGACAGGGAGATGAGGAAATGGGGAAGCGCAGGCCTGTCCTTCGGAGGAAATGAAGATGTGGAAACACCAGCGGTCATGGCATTGGTTCCGCATGGAAACCCCGCTCGGCATGGCGCACCTCCACGAGGAAACGTCTCCAAAAGTCCCTGGAGCCTTAAGGGAAATGGTCTTTCTACGGGTCACCGTGAATCTTTCCCCAGCCCCCATTGGCCCATCTGCCGACTTGCCTATCTGTCCACCTACCCATCTCCAGCGGAGGAGACCATGAAGCTCTGGCTGATTCTCACCCTTGGAGTCCTGGCCCTGGGATTCCTGGGCTTTGCGCGAGCCGAGAAGTCGACCGTCCGGGAGGGTCAGCCCGCACCGGACTTCACCCTTCAGGACCAGGATGGGCACGACGTGACCCTGTCGGCCCTCCGGGGGAAGTGGGTCGTCCTGTACTTCTATCCCAAGGACGACACGCCGGGCTGTACGAAAGAGGCCTGCGCCTTTCGGGACTTTATCGAGCAGTACCGGGCTTTGGGCGCCGAGGTCCTGGGCGTCAGTGTCGACGACGTCTCGTCCCATAAGAAATTTCATCAAAAATATAAACTTAATTTTCGTTTGCTGGCCGACCCCGACAAGCGAGTCACCCGCATGTACGGGGTCCTCCACCCCTTGGGCTGGGCTCGCCGGGTGACCTTTGTCATCGACCCCCAGGGCGTCGTCCGGAAGGTCTTCCCCAAGGTCGACGTCGGCGTCCACAGTCAAGAAATCTTGGACTTCCTGAAGGCGGCCTCGACGGGGAGGACGCCGTAACCTGAGAGTCCTTGGATGTCGTGACGACGGTCCGAAGTCGGTCCCGGCCGTTTTGCCCTGGCGACAGCTTCTTTCCAGACCCCGTCCGGTCGTCTCGACGCTTGAAACATATGGCGGTCCCTATCGGTCGGATGTCCCGTCTGCGGGTCTTAGGGCGCTTTGTACGGGCGTTGATCTTCCCCTTCGTCACGTTGATCGCCTTTCACGCTGTCATCGCCTCGGTCTATGTGTACTTAGAGGGGATCCCCTGGTTAGAGGCCATTTACTGGGTCACGCACCCCCACGCCATCGACCTGCGAGGGCACGTCCGGCCTGTGACTCGGGCGGTCGCCATCTTTGTGTATGCCAGCGTATTCTTTTTCCAGGTCTGGTTCGCCGAGCGGGTCCTCGTGACGCTGTTCGGACGTGGCGGCCTGGAGTTATGGAGCCGGCTGATGAGCGAGACCAAGGTCGAGCAAATGCGAGACCACTTCATCATCTGCGGCTATGGCCAGGTCGGCCGTACGGTCGTCGACCAACTTCAGAAAGCGAGCCTCCCTTTTGTGCTCATCGAGTTGGACGAGGGTCTTTACAAGGAACTCTTGAAGGAAGGCCTCCCGGTCATTCACGGAGACGCCCGGCGACGGGACGTCTTGCTCCAAGCCGGGATCCAACGGGCCCGGGGCATCGCCGTCGTCATCGACAACGATGCCGACACCCTGTATATCACGATTACAGCCCGTCTGCTCAACCCGAATATCTATATCATCAGTCGGGCCGGCAACCTCCGCTATGCGGAGGCTCTCCGAGGCGCCGGGGCCAACGAAGTCTTCATCCCTGAGTACGAGGGCGGTCTGATAGTTTGGCGTTCCATCGAGCGGCTGGTCGGACCGACAGGACGGCTCGAATAGCCGAACGGTCGGGCCCTTGAGAATCACGTTCCATCGCCTTTTCCATGTTTAGCCCCGAGACGATCGCCGGCGGCCTGAATCGGGACCCGCCGGGACAAGAAGTGAGGTTCTGACGGATTGGATATCGCCTCTGGAGTCGAGAGATAAGGAGAGTGTAGGCTTCGGGCCCGTGAGGTCCTTTCTCCATCCGTCCATCTACCCCTCCTTAGCCCCGGGGTCTCGGGCCATTGAAACGCCGCGAGATTGACACTAAATTCCTCATCAAGATGGGCCTGGCGTATGGCCTGGCATCTGATACCTGGGACCTAACACCGAGGTGAGGTCCTATGGTCCGCATGTTGAAGGCCGAGGAAATTCGGGAATTCCTTCGGCGGGAGATCATTGGCCAAGACGAGGCCGTCGAGGCTGTCGTTCGGGCTGTGACCGTCGCCATGCTGGGGGTCACCGACCCGAAGCATCCCCTGGGGACGTTCCTGTTCATGGGGCCGACCGGCACGGGCAAGAGTGCCATGGCCCGGGCCCTGGCGAAAGTCCTCCACGGCGACGAGGATAAGGTCGTCGTCGTCAACTGCACGGAGTTCAAGCACAGCCACGAGGTCAGCAAACTCATCGGGGCGCCGCCGGGGTACGTAGGCCACGACCAACCGCCGTTTATCCCACCGGAGAAGATCCAGGATCGCTTCACCGTCGTCGTCTTCGAAGAGCTCGAAAAGGCTCATCCGACCTTATGCGACCTGCTCTTGCAGATGCTCGAAAACGGTGAGCTTTACACGGCCAAGGGCGAGAAGCTCGACTTTACGAAGTGTTTCATTATCATGACCAGCAACGTCTCAGCCCGCGAGATCGACGATATTACGAAGGAGGCCATCGGATTTCAGCCACCGAACCCGCCCGAGGAGGACCCCGACAAGTTCGACCGTCACATCCGGCAGGTCTGCATGCAGGCCCTGGAACGGTCTTTCCGGCCCGAGTTTATCAACCGTCTCGACGAAATCATCGTATTCCGCCGCCTTAAGATGGACCATCTCCAGAAGATCCTTGATAAGTTCTTGCTGGACACTCGCGCCCGGTTTGCCATCGCCGGCATCGGGACGGTTATCACCGACGAGGCCAAGGCGTTCTTGCTCCAGAAGGGGGCGAACCTACGGTACGGCGCCCGTCCCCTGAAGCGGGCGGTCCGTCAGTACTTGGAGTATTCCCTCGCCCAATTCGTCATGCATCACGGCGTCTCCGAGCGGGAGGTCGTCTACGTCCTGGCCGACCCGTCTAACGACACTCTCCGTTTTGAGGTTCGTCCACTCAAGAAGGGCGAGCTGATCGTCATGAATTAGGGTGATACGGGAATCTGGGAATTTGGGAAGCCGGCCGTTCGGTCAGGTAGGCAGGTGGGCAAGTAAGTCGTAAGGGGCATTGACTCCATTCGGGCTATGCCCGAATGGTCGAATTCCCGAGTCGCCCGTGGGAGCCGCCTCGTCATGACGCGTCGGACACGCTGGGAGGTATGGGTCCGGCAGGCCCCTCGCCTATACGTCATTACCGACACGGGGTACGCGGGCAAGTCCCACGTCGAAATCGTTCGAGAGGCCCTGGCCGGCGGGGCTGAGCTCATTCAGATGCGGGACAAGACCCTTCCCGATAAG
>JANXAA010000530.1 GCA_025061865.1 Acidobacteriota bacterium
CGGATCAAGGCCCGCCATTACGTGCGGGACCTCCGCCGCCGATTCCCGACATCGGTCCCGCCGCCGGCGCCTTTGGTCCCCGAACTGCCTCGACCGATGCCTCCGAAGGCCTCTTGGCGGGAGGCCTTAGAACGCTTCCCCATCGTGGACGGTGTGGACAGCCGTCTCCTCATCGAGCGAGCCCTCCAAGAGGGCGGAGAGGAGGCGGTTCAGACCCTGATTCACTTCTTAGAAGATCCCCGATGGCACCGACGCGAGATGATCGTTCAGGCCCTGCGGAACTACCCCCACTTCCCCAGCTCATATCTGCACCCTCTTCTCCATCATCCCCTCTGGTACGTCCGGGCCGCCGCTATCGAACTCTTAGGCGCTTTTCAGGACCCCCTCCTCTTGGAGCATGCTGCCCGCTTGGCCAAAGACTCCAATATCGAAGTCCGTCGGGCCTTGGTCGGGGCGCTCCGCCATTTCCGCTTCGAGGAGGACGCCCGTCTCGTCTTAGAGGTCTTGGCGCGGGACGACCATTTCCTGATCCGGCGACTCGCCCGGGAGAGTCTCATCCAACTCCGGCAGATTTCCTCTTCGATGGGCCCGGAACCGGGGCTTTCATGAGCAACTGCTTCTCCTCGACGGCCCAGTCCTGATAGCGGGCCTGGATGAGGAGGGCCCCCATGCCGTCCGGGAACTCCGGGAGCTGGAAGTGAGCCGCCACCCGA
This sequence comes from Acidobacteriota bacterium, assembly GCA_025061865.1. Taxonomy (GTDB): domain Bacteria; phylum Acidobacteriota; class HRBIN11; order HRBIN11; family HRBIN11; genus HRBIN11. The sequence goes on from JANXAA010000530.1 coordinate 714, forward strand.
CCCTGGTCGTCCGTATAACCTTCCCAAAGGGTCATGACGGGCCGGACCGTGCTGATCACACGGACAACGACGTGGGCCCCTGCGACGGGCTGGCCGCTCTTCTCCATCGTGACGGCGACGGGAAGTTCGACGGAACTCCCCTCCTGGAAGACACGAGCCCGGTCATACTGGAGCTGGATGGCCTCCCGCTGTTGGGCCTGGGCCCGCAGGTATTCCAAGATGACCTCGTCGAGGGACTTAGTCGGGGGCGTCGGCGGCTGGGCCGGCAAAGCCCCGGTCTCGAACCGTCCCTCCCGGATATCAGCGATAGCCATCTTGTGTTGTTGTTCCATGAGTCGGTAAATCAGGAGGGGCTGGAAGCCTCGCTTTTCCAAAAGGTCTTTATAGCTAGTCCGCCGGGCTTCGATGATCTCCCCGCCCAGATAGATGAGGGTCTCGACGACCGGATTCGAGGCCCCTTTGTCTTCCGTCTGGACGTGGTAGACTTTCCCATTATGTTTAACGTCGGTG
>JANXAA010000531.1 GCA_025061865.1 Acidobacteriota bacterium
TTGGCCGTGGCTTCGGGCGTCGCTTTCGGGGACGTGGGCCAGCGGTTTGCCGGCCCATGAGCATGGGGACGAGGAGCATGAGCATGCTGCTCATGACCATCGGCATGAGCCTCACGAGGACGAGCGGATGCCGGCGTATTTGTATTTGAACGGGCAGGTGGCCGTGCGGGCCTATGCGAAGCCGGAGGTGTGGCTGACGCTGAGCGGGGAGAACCTGACGAACCGGCGGACACCCGTCACGAGGGCGACGGTTTTCAACCCGGCCCAGTACTTGCCGAGACGGAAAATTTTGCTGACTCTGCGGGCCACTTGGTAGGAGTGCATCGGCTCCTAAAGGTTGAAGGGGCGACCGGGCGGGTGACAGGCTAAGCTGAAGGCACTATGATCAGATTAGCCGGTGCCCCTTATTCCGGCCATGGGGGCTTCGGCCGTCTGGGGGTTGAGCAATCCGCAGAAGACGTTAGACCTTTGGTGGATGGGCCCTTCATCGCTCAGCCCATTTCCTCGAATTCCCGAACGGTCGGACTGCCCGGCTCCGGCGTACCGTCCAAGGGAGACGTTAGCACCCTGGAGGGTGGCTCGGGTATGACACCCAGGACCTCGCGGCCGATGTGTGTGGTCGGGAAGCTTCTCCTGCGGCTGGGGGTCACGTCTGTCCTGATTACCTGGCTGTTCTATCGGATGGACTGGAATCATTTTTGGAAGGTGGTCGACGCCGGGCGGCCGACGTGGTTGGTCCTGGCCTTTGGGACTCACTTTATCGGGATGAGCCTGAGCGTCCTTCGATGGCGACTCCTCCTGCAAGCTCTGGCGATTCGGCTCCCCTGGCCGGCGGCCCTGTGGGCCTTGATGAAGGGGGCCTTTTACAACACATTCCTGCCGACGGCCATCGGGGGCGACGTCGTTCGAATCCATCAGGTCAGTCAGTGGACCCGGCGCCTGGGTGTTACGGCCATGACAGTCATCGTCGAACGATGGATGGGCCTCGTCGCCATGTTCCTATTGTTAGGATTGGGTCTCTTTTCCGCCATAGGCCCCGTCATCGTGCCGGTTTTTCTCCTTTCGCTGGCCTCGGTAGGCCTCCCCGTCGTCGGCTATGCGGCTGTCTACAAGTTGGGGCAACGTCTCCGGCGCCATGCCCTGTGGGCCCGTCTGTTCTATAAGCTTCAGACGGTCCACGATGCCCTCATGACGTACCGACGGGACCGGCTTACGATGCTCC
>JANXAA010000532.1 GCA_025061865.1 Acidobacteriota bacterium
GGAATGTCCTCGCCCAGGAGAAGCAGGTTCAGGTACGGCGCATCCCGCCAGGCCGCGAGCGTCCAGACCAAGACCCACACTGTCGCCACAATCAGGAAAGGGTACGCTAAAGGCTGAATTTGGCCAATCAGCCAAAGGGCCACCCGTTGGACCTGGAAATACTCCCGAGTCACGGTTACTAACAGGATAAAGGCCGCGGCGATAGCGTTCAAGACGACGCCGGCCAGGATGAGGCTGTAAACCGGTAATTGGTCCCGAATGCGGGCGAGTCTGTAGACCAAGAACGTAAAGGCCAGGGCTCCAGCAAAGGCGGCGACCATCAGGAGAGAGACCCCTGCTATGGACACGGGCCAGTCCCACGGGACCGCCAACGTAACTCCCAGGGCGGCTCCACCCGACACGCCCAGCAAGTATGGGTCGGCCAAGGGATTCTGAAGCATCCCCTGGTACAGGGCACCCGCCACGCCGAGAGCCCAGCCGACCACGACGGCCGCCCAGACTCGGGGTACTCGGATGCTCCAGAAGACCGAGGCGGGCACGTCGGCGCTACGCTCGGCATTCCCGTCATATCGGGGTCCGAGGCGGACGGCGACCCACGCCGACCCTCCGAGGATCAGAAGGCCCACGCCGAGCAGGGAAGCCCACCGAAGAGGCGTCAGGAACCGGACGGATGAGATTTCAGCCATTGGTATCGTCGGGACCGATATCTCTGGCGGAGGTCCGTAAAATAAGCGAGCGTCGCCGGTTCTCGGTAGTCTGGATAGGTCCACGGTAAGGGCGTCCACCGGCCGTTCCGAAACCAGAGGGTCAGCTCGGCGTAAATGCTAAGCCCGATGTAAATCCGGTGGCCCGCCGGCTTCGTCGAGGCCAAGACGACCTGATGGAGGTTCAGCCAGCCGGGGTCCAGGTTAATGACCCGCCGACCGGAGGGATGCTCAGCTCGAGCCCACGCTTCCAGTTCGTTCGTCCAAGTCTTGAGGGCTGCCAACTCACCGGGGTCGCTCAGGGACTCAAAGCTGACAAACTTTCGCTCGATCGGCCGGCCCATTTGCGGGGCGTAATAATCCGTGTAAGGAAAGGGAAGCCACGATGTCTCCGTCTCGACGGGTCCCAGGCGCTCCGTCAGGCGCGGGCTGACCCACGCCCATACCGTCCGGTCACTGGCCAGAATGCCGCAAAAGTACTTGACGGGTTCAGGCGGCCGAGGGACGCCCATCG
>JANXAA010000533.1 GCA_025061865.1 Acidobacteriota bacterium
AGGAACAAAGGATGGATTCAAAAAGGCCACGAAGAAGGACTTCTCGGGCGTCCAGGACCCCGACGTCAGCATGAAGGCCGTAATCCCCGTGATGAGGACCAGACTCATCCAGGCCGAAAAAGCGTAAATCCAGCCCAGAGCGACATGCTCTCGAGGTGGGAGTCGGTCCCACAGATAGTAGAAGGCAAAGGCCGACACGAGCTCCACGACGAAGAACACCCACTCCGTCGCCCAGCCGAACACGAAGACGTGGATGAGAGCACTCGTCGCCTCCGGGCTCGTCAGGCCGATGGTCCACCAGATGCCGACGCCCGTGACGGCTCCGAAGACGATGGTCAGGAGGATAAAAAACCGGGCGAACCGCCGTAAATACGCCAAAAGCCCCGGGTCTGACGCCTGGTAGGCCCGCCGTGTCAGGTCGGCCAGGAGGAAACCGCCACCCACGGCGAGCTGGGCGACGACGACGTGGGGGATGGCCACCAGGGGAATCAACATGGGAGCTGTCAGAAACGCTACATACCAATGCGGGTACTCCATCGTCCTTCCAGCTCGGCACGGGCTTCAGGGGATACAAGATACAAGATGCAGGACGCAGGATGCAAGATGCAGGATGCGGGTCTCGGGTGCCAGGCTCCAGGTCAATGAAAGGCCACAGACTTCTCTGGAAGACCTAATTCTTCTATGGTCTCTGAAGTCCGTGGTCCACGGTCTAAAGTCCTTGGTCCTTCTTCGGGGTCTGGGACCCAGCACCCGGAACTCGAGACTCACATCTTGCACCTGGCATCCTGCATCTTGCATCCTATCTTGGATCTGATTCCGACTGGAGGCGGCCATGCGGATGCCGACGGCGTTGACCGTCGCCGGAAGCGACTCGGGCGGTGGGGCTGGCATTCAAGCTGATTTGAAGACCTTTACCGTTTACGGGGTTTATGGGATGACGGCTATCACGGCCATCACAGTCCAAAATACGGAGGGCGTCTTCGGCATCGTCGAATTGCCGCCGGACGTCGTGGCGGCCCAGATCGATGTGGTCGCTCGGGACATCGGAGTCGATGCGGCCAAGACCGGCATGTTGGCAAACGCCGACATTATTCAGGCCGTCGCCGAAGCCGTCCGTCGGAACGGCATCGAGCGCCTGGTCGTCGACCCCGTCATGCGGGCCAAGAGCGGAGACCCCCTGCTGAGACCCGAGGCCGAGCAGGCTCT
>JANXAA010000534.1 GCA_025061865.1 Acidobacteriota bacterium
TCGACCAAGTTCTTAGCACACCCTAAGCTAACGAGTCCGACTCGGACCGGGCGCTCCATCCCACCCCCCGACCCCACGGGGTAGGGTCTTCGGTGTGTCGGTGCGTTCTGTGACATGCTCTTGAAATCCTGCTCCCGGTATTTTAACAGAGCGTATTTTAACAGAGCCGTGGAGTCCTTGAAAATAGCGTTGGATCGACCCTTCTCCCCTAAAAAGCACGATGTTTCAGGCAATTCCCTTAGGCAGGTCGGGAGGTCGGGGGTCAGGATCAGGGGGTCCTTCCCAGACCTCAGCCCCGGGCCCCGATCCCGGGTCCCAGCCCCGATTGTTAGATACTATACTATTCCTTGTCCTTGATTCCTTATAAGGGAGATAAGGGAGAGAGTAGACTATGAAGCGTTGGAGGAGTAGAGCTTTCTTAATGGCTATGTGGGCAGCTATCGCCTTTTGAATGCCCGTGCTGGAAGGCCCTCCTAAGGCCGTCGGTACGTGTCGGCCTTTGTTCCCGGGCAGTACCCTCTGAGGGTGGGCCTTGAGCCTCTGGGCAGCCGACACGAAAATCGCCCATCGGTCTCTCCCTGGGCGGTTTGTGAACACCGAAGCTGCCTCTACCCGGTTTGTTCGAGCGGCTGGGATCGTATGGAGTGTCTCCCCCTGGCCGTCTCAATGTTTCACGTGTGTACGCAAATTTCTTAATAGACGAATGTCAACGTCTTGACAGACCCTGTCTTCTGGGTCCTCGATAGGGTCTTTTGCCGGAGAGGCGGCTATGAGCCGGCAGACTTCCGGAAAACGGATGAGGACCTGGTGGGCCGCGATGGGCAAATGGGACTCGTATGGACTATAGGAGTCGCCTTGAGTGCGGATAGGCCCCGCTGGGCAGGGTTTACTAGATTTCCTCTCGGCGAGGGAGAATACGGAGAGCCGGTCCTTATGAATCCCAAGACACCAGAGGGTTCCTCACCCGTGCCATATTTGTTCCCCCAAGTTTTGGTCCGGGATGCCACGTCAGAATGATGTCCCTACCTATGGGGTACGACGGACCGGTCACGGCCCAGACTCTCGTCAGGTACCCCTACCTGGATTTCCGTTCGCCCCAAGGGCCGGGATGAGCGCTTTGCCGACTTCGGAGTCGCTCGGCTTATATTCGAATCCACCCCCGCTGCGGCCTGGGTAGGAAGTTTCGTCTCCCATCCCACTT
>JANXAA010000535.1 GCA_025061865.1 Acidobacteriota bacterium
GGATCGGTGGGAACGGAGTAGTATGAAATTGACCTTTCTATCGTCTGGGCGAGGTCACTGTGTAAAAGTAACGGAGTGACGAGGTCGACCCTGTCTGTCGGGGCTGGGGCCGATATTTTTCCCTGACCTCGTCACTTCATCGCGATGTTACGCCATCAATCTTGAGCTGAGGGATTTCATTGTCGGCTTCCAGGTCCGACCAAGATAGGCACGCCAACCCACCGGCCGCTGTGTCTCAGGACCTCCCGCGGGTTGCTTCCCCTGACGAGGCCGCCGGCGTGGAATCGATGCCGCGTCTGGACAGTCGCCCTGCCCCCAAGGGCGGGACGGCCCCCGGCGCGTGGGGCCGTTCGGGGCCGCTCATGAGCGAGCACCAAACGCTCGAACAGCTCCTCGAATACGTCCGGCGGCTCATCAAGAAGTACCAGGCCCTGGAAAGTGAGAATCGAGCCTTGCGGCGACGCGTGGAAGACCTTCAGCAGAAAGCCGAAGCGACGGAACAAGAGAATCAAAAGCTTCGGGCCCGTCTGGAGGCGTTAGAAGCTGAACGGGACGCCATCCGGCTCCAGGTGGCTGAGCTCGTGCGCGAGCTCGAGAACCTTGAATTGGAATGAGGTCCTATGCCGGTCCGGGTCCAGATCCTGGGCGTACAGCTGCAGTTACGCACGACCGTGCCTCATGACGTCCTGCTTCAAGTCCTGCAGGACGTCGAGGCTCGCGCCCGCCAAATCATGGAGATCACGCGGGAGACGAATCGATCCCACGTATTCCTCATCACGGCGCTGAACCTAGCTCTGGAACTTCACGAAGCCCGACAGAGCTACCGGGCGCTTTCCCAGACGGCCGGTCATCTCCTGAAGGAGCTTCAGGCCTGCCTGCAGGAGGAATCCCGAGAGGCTTCCCGTCTGGACATCCTGGCCACCCCAGAAGAGTCGACTGATTAAAGGACCACAGACCCCTCGGGTTATCCGGCTACCTCCGGGAACCCCTTTTCTTTCAGCCCCTATCCACCGAAAATGATACAGTGACTTAGGACTTGACTTTTTTGCAAAGCTTAGAAAGCTTAGTATGCAGCGCTGCACATTATCCTAGAAGGGTTCTCGTGCGGATCCATACGGGCATGCGGCTCAGATGGCTCTGGACCGTGGTCTGGGTCATCCTCATGGGAGGAGAGACCCTTTATGTCT
>JANXAA010000536.1 GCA_025061865.1 Acidobacteriota bacterium
GGTGCTCCTGAAACGGGGAATGGCGGCGACCATCGAGGAGTGGCTCCTGGCGGCCGAGTACATCGTCGTCGAGGGGAACTCTCAGGTGATCCTCTGTGAGCGGGGCATCCGTACGTATGAGAACGCCACGCGGAATACCTTAGACCTCTCGGCCGTCCCAGTCGTGCGCCGGCTCTCTCACCTGCCGGTCATCGTCGACCCATCCCACGCCACGGGCCACCGGGAGTACGTCCTGCCGATGGCCCGGGCGGCCCTCGTCGCCGGCGCGCAAGGCGTCATGGTCGAGGTCCATCCTCATCCCGAGAAGGCCCTTTGCGACGGCCAGCAAAGCCTCAGCCTTCCACTGTTTGCCCAGTTGATGCGAGAGCTTCGGGCCATCGAGGAAGCCCTGCGGTCGACGGGCACACTCCAGCCCGCCGGCTCGGGGACCGGCCTGCACGAGGTGGCCTACTATGGGAGTGACGGAGTGACGAAGTGACGGGGGTGATGCGTAGCCAAGGAGTCATTCATGGATTCGGCGGAAGAAGCCTGTTCCCTGACCCTCGGCCCTCGATACTGCGATCCCATCGCGCTTTGTCACGACGTCCCGCCTCCCTGACAGACGGTATCCTCCGTTTCTTCCTCCGACCAACGACTCCGTTGAAGGGCTATCCAACGCCGAAAGACCGCCCTCAGCAGGGCCGCCGCGGGGACGGCTAAGAGGAGCCCCCAGAGGCCCATCAGGGTCCCCCCGATCAGGATGGCCAAGATCACCGTGACAGGGTGGAGGCCCGTCTGGCGGCCCATGATCCGGGGGCCTAAGATGAGACCCTCGATGAGCTGGCCAGACTCAAAGAGAACTAGGACCCAGAGAACCCGCCATAAACTGGGCTGGTCCAGAAAAGCCAGTAGAGTCGCCGGAAGCACCCCCACGAACAAGCTCATGTAGGGCACGATGTTGGCCAGTCCGCTGAGGATGCCTAGCAAAAAGCCCAGGGGGACCCGCAGCAGGGAAAGACCGATGGCATAGTAGACCGCCAGGAAGAGGGCGATTAGGAACTGCCCCCGCAGGAATCCCCCCACGGCTTGGTCGATTTCCCGAAGCCACTCCCGGGCGGCCGGCCGCCAGGCCGGCGGGAGTAAGCTGTAGAAGCGAGGACCGATCTTGTTATAATCCCGCAAAAGGT
>JANXAA010000537.1 GCA_025061865.1 Acidobacteriota bacterium
GTGACGTACGACCTGGCGCGGCAGATGGTGGGGGCGACGGAGGTGCGGACGTCGCAGTTTGCTGAGCGGGTCGTGCGAAATATGGGGGGATAGGTAGCTCTATCCATCCAGACCTAATACCGTATACCCGACTGGGACCCGAAAGTCCCTAAGAGTCTTGGGTGAGGAGGTGAGCCATGACGGCAGTGTGTCCCGAATGCGAGGGGCCGATTCGGCTCGCCGAGGACCTCATGGAGGGAGAGATCGTCCCCTGTAGCGACTGTGGTGCCGAGCTGGAGGTCCTCTCGGTAGCCCCCTTGAAGCTGGGCCTGGCCCCGGAGGTCCAAGAAGATTGGGGAGAGTGAGGGATGGAGTCCCAGGTGTCGGGCTCCGGGGGATGACAGCAGCATGACTGTTGGCCTCCGGAAAGGTCTGAAAGCTGTGGTCCATGACTCCTTCCCGGGCCTGGTGCCCGGGACCGGGCGGACACCCAGGACCTCGGGGGACTGCTATGCGGATTGCTGTCCTATGTTCCCAGGTTCGGGTCGAGGAGAAGCTGATTTTTCAGGCATTTCAACGACGGGGTGTTTCCGTCGATCGACTCGATCCCCGGACGCAGGTCCTTCGGCTGGATGGGGGGGCCTTCCCTTATGACGTGGTCCTGGACCGGTCCATCCGTTACAGTCACTCCCTGTATGTCTTGCACGTCTTAGAGGGCCAGGGCGTGCGGTGTATCAACCGGGCCGCCGTCGTGGCGACCTGCGGGGATAAGGTCCTCACGCACGTGGCCCTCCTACGGGCGGGTGTGCCCACGCCGCCCACGGTCCTGGCCTTTACCCGCGAGGCGGCCCTGGCGGCCATCGAAGAACTAGGCTATCCAGCCGTCGTTAAGCCCGTCGTGGGGTCGTGGGGACGACTCGTCGCTCGGGTCAACGACCGGGACGCCGCCGAGGCCGTCCTGGAAGACCGAGAGACGCTGGGCAACTGGCAGCAGCAGGTGTTTTACGTGCAGGCCTATGTCCCCAAGCCGGGCCGGGACATCCGGGCCTTCGTCGTCGGAGACGAGCCCATCTGCGCCATTTATCGGACAAGCGAACACTGGATTACGAATACGGCTCGCGGAGGTCGGGCTTCTCGTTGTCCGGTCGAAGGTCCCGTCGGGGACTTGGCCGTGCGGGCCGCC
>JANXAA010000538.1 GCA_025061865.1 Acidobacteriota bacterium
TGAAGGGACGCTCGATAGAGTTCCTCCGGCTGACACGGTACTACAGCCTGGAAATTCATCGGAGTGCCTTCACGCTCCCGAACTTTCTAGTCCAGGAGTTGCAATATGCGCATGGAACCGATCGTTGAAAGGGTCGCCGAACGGACGGGCTTGACCTTGAACGCCCGGACCGTCGAACGGGTCCTGCGGGCCCTCTTGGACCACCACGATTTCTGGGAGATCGTGGACGCTGCCGACGAGGTCGTCCCCATCGTCGCCGAGACGATTCGGGTCCTGGACGAGCAGGGCTGGCTTCGGATAGAGCCCCACGGTATCTTCCTGCGGGAGTCAGCACGGGAGGCGCTTGAGCGGGTATGGGGCCTCCGGCCTTTACCGGACTTCCGATGCCTCGCCTGTGGAGGCCGGGGTATCGACCCCCTGCGACTTCCGTCGGAGGGCATTGAGACGTTTATGGCCATCCAAGCCGAGCGACCCCGGGCGATCATCGACTATGACCAGGGTTATATCACGCCTGAATCGACCTTAGCCCGATTCGCCTTCGCCTTCATGCGAGGCGACGTCCAGGGCCGCCGGGTCCTGATCTTGGGCGATGACGACCTGGTCAGCGTCGCCATCGGCCTGATGGGTGCCCCTCAAGAGGTCGTCGTCGTCGAGATCGACCGCCGCTTGGTCGAATTCCTCCAGGACTGGGCGCACCGCATGCACTGGCCCTTGACGGTCCAACAGTTGGACCTCAGCCAGCCGCTCCCGAGGTCCTTCCTGCGATCCTTTGACACGTTCTTGACGGACCCGCCCGAATCGATCGCCGCCTTCCGGGCCTTTGTCGGACGCGGCTTAGCGGCCCTTCGGGGTCCCGGCAGTGCGGGTTACTTCGGCCTGACCCGGCGAGAGGCCAGCCTGTTTAAGTGGCATCAGGTCCAGCGGTATCTCATCGAGCAGGGGGCTGTCCTCACAGACGTCGTTCAGAACTTTCACGCCTACGTAAATTGGGACTATGCGCCCAAGACGCGGGCCTGGCGCCTGGCGCCCGTGAAGTCCCTGCCCGACAAACCCTGGTACCGGTCTAGCCTATACCGGGTCGAGCTCCTGACCGAGGCGGTCGGGGAAGTCGACACGGTCTTCGACGTCCACACCTTTAACGACGCCGAGGCGTCGAC
>JANXAA010000539.1 GCA_025061865.1 Acidobacteriota bacterium
TTCGACAATCTTCTCAAACAGCAATTCCCCAAGAGTCTCTGCTAGGATGGGTGACTGCGTGGCCAGCTCGATGGCCTCCCAGAGAGACGCCGGAAGCGTGTCGATGTTCCGACGTCGGCGGTCGGCTTCAGCCATGTGGTAGATGTCCATCTCGACCGGCTCCGGCGGGTCGATCCGTTCGGCGACGCCCCGCATGCCCGCTGCCAAGATACATGCGAAGGCCAGGTAGGGATTCGTACCCGGGTCTGGAGCCCGGAACTCCAGACGGGCCGAGGCCGGCTTCTTAAAGGCCGGGACCCGAACGAGGGCTGACCGGTTGAACCGGCCCCACGAGATGTAGACCGGGGCCTCATAGCCGACGACCAGCCGCTTGTAGGAGTTGACCCACTGGTTCGTCACGAGAGCGATATGCTTGACATACGCCAAAAGACCGCCCAGAAAGTGGCGAGCCAGGTGCGAGAGCTGATAGGGGTCCTTGGCTTCATAGAAGAGGTTCTCGTCGCTCCGCCACAGAGACATGTGGACATGCATACCACTCCCGTTAATCCCAAAGATGGGCTTCGGCATGAAGGAAGCATACAGGTCGTACTTTCGAGCGATTTCTTTAATGATCATCTTGGAAATCTGGAGCGTGTCGGCCATGCGCAGAGCGTCCCGGTACCGAAAGTCGATCTCGTGCTGACTCGGGGAGACTTCATGGTGAGACGCCTCGACCTCGATGCCCATCTCCCGAAGGACCTTGACCGTCTCTTCCCGGGCCAGGGTCGGTCGATACGACGGCAGGGTATCGAAGTAACCGGCGTCGTCCAGGAGCGTCGGCGTCGAGTCGCTTCCGAAATAGAAGTACTCGAGCTCGGGACCGACGTAGTAATGGTAACCCTGCTTTTGAATCTGTTCGAGAGTCCGCTTCAGGACATGTCGAGGGTCCCGTTCAAAGGGTCGACCATCGACCCGCAGGACGTCACAAACGATGAAGGCCGTCTTAAAGCCGCTGACCTGGGCCGGCGCCACAAACACGGCTTGCGGGTCCGGCCGGGCGATAAGGTCGGACTCCTCGATACGTACAAACCCCTCGACGGAGGACCCGACGAAGACGAAGCCCACCGAGAAGGCCCGCTCGATCTCGATGACGCTCACGTAAAACCA
>JANXAA010000053.1 GCA_025061865.1 Acidobacteriota bacterium
CCTCCTACCGGGGATCCCGAAAGCGGCCCTCCCAGGCGCCCTTGACCTCATCCGACGGCTGAGCCACCTGGCGCTTCAGATGGGTGCCACGCACTACCTCTCGGGGTGGGTCCCCTACGACCGGGACCAGTGGCGCCAGCACTTCGGCGACGCTTGGCCGAGGGTATGCGCCCTCAAACGGAAGTACGACCCCCACGGAGTCCTGAATCCAGGTTGGATTCCCTATGATATGTAGGCCGACGGACAAATGGAGGGATTGACCCGGCCGGATGGTCTTTATCTGCCTATCTGCCCCTTTCCAGGAGGTGTGCCGATGGACATCACGCGTCCGTTGGTTCAAACCCTTCAGATTCAGCGCCTAATCGTGAACCTGCATACTTCTCACGTGTGGTCTGATTTTCTCACGCCTCTCCTGGACACGCTCCATGAGGCCGGCATCCGGTGCCTACAAGTCCCACCTCACGGCCCGGACGCTCTCCTGGAGCGGCTCCGACAAGGTGGCGCCTGGGTCTGGGGCGTCGGACCTGTGACGACACCGGAACAACTGGAGAGTCCATGGGTTTCGGACGCTCACTTCGTGACCTTAGCATACGCTCACCCGGCCTGGGCCGATTGGATGGCCCAGGAACATCCGCCCGTCCTTTGGACGGGAGCGACGGTCTCCGAGTGTGCGGAAGGCATCCGCTTAGGCGCCATCGCCGTCCGGCTCTTTCCCGTCAGCGGCTGGGACGCCGTCCGGTGGATCACCCAGGTCCACAAGCACTTTCCGGGTTGGTCCCTTATCCCGGCCGGCGGCGTGAACTTCACGAATGCCCGACGCTTCCTCGAACTGGGTGTGCTGGCCCTCGAGGTCGACGACGCCCTCCTGGAGCCGCACCTTATCCAGGAACGGAACTGGTCAGCCCTGCACTATCACGTCCGGGAGTGGCTCCGCCACATCCAGAGCTTTCAGACTATCGCCTGAATTCGGGGCTGGGGACGGGGTTGTGACCTGCGAGGGGGAGTGTATCCGGCCACCCCAGATATCCCAATCCCCCTCGCTAAAGCGAGGCCCCGGAAGTCCCGACCCCGCTGGGGTAAGCGGGGCCGGGTGTCTTCGGCCACTCTCCTTGAGCCCTGTCCCATTTCCTGAGGGGTCCCGGGCTGTCCAATGCGAAACGGGGAGACTATGGGGCCTCTCCCTGCGAGGGGTCCGGAGATAGCCCTCACGATGCAGGCGGAGAAGGAGGATGAGATCCTCTGCCGAGCCTTGCGAGAGGGGTGTCTGGCGCCGGAGGCGGTCGAGCGACTTCGTGCAGACGCCGAAGCGCTTCGGCGATTGATAGAGCCTGTGGGGCCTGCGGTAGGTGATCTTCCGAAAACTCGTCCAGGGCGGGGCGTCCACGGTTTTTCAGGCTTTCGACTCCCGATTGAGCCGGCCCGTCGCCCTAAAGGTCCTCTGGGGCGCTACGGGTGACCACGGCCGGCGAATCCTCCGCGAAGCTCAGGCCCAAGTAAGGGTCGAACACGAGAACGTCGGTTGCGTGTATGAGGTCGGCGAGGCAGGCGGTCTGTACTCCATATTGCCGGGGATGCTGGATACCGGGAGCCGGCGGTGGCCTATGCCCTCGGCCTGACTTTGAGTCGCCTCTATCCGCGGGAGCTGGAAACGATCGACCGCATCGCTGACCCCGGCCTTCGGGAGGCGCGTCAGCGGGAGCTGGCTGAACGGTATCGGACCGGGGCCTTACGATTCCTCCGATTAGGCCAGTCCATCGAGCTAGCCAGTCCGAAATACGTCGAGGCCCTTATCGCCTTTTATGAACGCCGCTACGACGAGGTCCTGACGAAGGTTCGAACGGCCGTCGTTCGCATCCCCTGGCCTTACGAGGCATACCTCCTGGAAGCCCAGGTCCTTCAGGTACAGGGTCTCGAGGCGTCCGGTCAGGGCCAGTACGACGAGGCGCAGGACCTGTACCGGCAGGCCGAAACTGCCTATCGGCAGGCCCTGGAGGTCACTCGGAGCTTCCCGGCGGCTCACGCAGGCCTATGCCGCTTAGCCGCTGAGTCGGATGAGCCTGGTGAGACGGATGGGCCGAGAGCCGGGAGACATCTGGCAAGAGGGCCGAGACCTCTGCTACCGGGCCTTGCGGGTCGACCCCGAGGACGCTTACACCTATGCTCACTTGGCCCAACTCCATTGGCGACAAGCCCTGTATCAGTACGAACGCGGTCAAGACCCCTTGGCGAACCTGCAAGAAGCCCGGTCAGCCGCTGAGACAGCTGTCCCCCTGCGGCCCGACCAGGTCATCGGCTATGAAGTCTTAGGCGATGTTTACGAAGTCCTGGGTACTTACTTGAATCTCTGGGGGCTCGACCCCCGACCCGCTTTCGAGAAAGCCCCCCAGAACTATCAGAAGGCCCTTCAGCTCAGCCCAAGCGCCGCCTATCACAACATGGTGGGCATGATGTATGGGAACCTGCTTGACTATGAGCTGGAGCGAGGCCGTCGACCCCTGGACTTGCTTCGCCAGGCGGTCGAGGCCTTTCAAAAAGCCCTCCGCATAGATGCCATCCTGGCCCTGGCGGCGGCGTGGCTGGCCCGGGCCGAGTGGGACCTCCGAAGAGGCCAACCGCCGACGACGGCCCTCTCGGAAACCCGGACCGTCCTTCGGGCAGGTCTGAAACACCGTGTCCATGACTTCCGTATTCACCAGGCCTGGGGTCGGGTCGCTCTCCTGGAGGGCCGGTGGCAGGCCCGCACGGGCCGTGTCCCGGACGCGGCCTGGGACGAGGCCCTCCAGCACTTTCGGGCGGCTCTAGCACAGAACCCCAACGACGCCGATACGTACCGGTTCATCGCCGAGACATACCGCCACATTGCTGAATACCCGGCGGCTCCCGGTCGAGACCCGACGGAAGCCCGCCGCCAGGGCACGGCGGCCGTCGAGAAGGCCCTCGCCCTCTGCCCCGACCCCCCGACGGCCCGGACCCTCTAGACGGAATTGGCCCGGAAGGAGATAGGCAGTAGGGCAATAAAGCAGTAAGGCTCCTTCCTGCCTCCTGGTGCGCGTTTGTAGGAGTCGATGTCAGGCCTTGGAGGGGTGGGTTTCCAACTCGTCGCTACCGACCGGAACCAGAAATCCGCCAAGCCGGGACCTGCACAGGGGACCTGATCCCGCCCGTATTCGAACGGCCCCGCTTTAGTGCGCGCGGCTTGGGACGGGCATCCTGTATCCTGCATGTCGCATCTTTATTGCGTCTATCGGCCCATCTACCGAATTCCCGGACTCCCGAACTGCCGAATCCCCATGGGAGGAGAGCGGTCATAGCGCGAAAGACCCCCCCTAAAAGACGGCTGCTCCGGCGATCCCGCCGGAACGGCGCATGCAGATCACGGGCATCGTCGTCTACCTTAGGTTTGGGGGACCAAAAGAGGACGCCGACATTTCTACTCGCCTGGCGCCGCCGTTGACGGCGCCAGGCGAAGGGGACCGCGGGATGCTCTTGGTGTCCCGAACCAGACATCGGGTATGAGGATGGGGTCGGCGTGCAAGGCCTGAGGCCGCCCAGGCATTTCGGTCAGGACCGCCTTCATGATAGAATAAGAGAACCGCTCGCCGGGGCCAATTGCTGAGGTGTCTCCGGAGCTTCCGAGAGAGGCGGTCTTCGATGCGTATCGTCGCTATCGCCAATCAAAAAGGCGGTGTCGGGAAGACGACGACAGCCGTAAACCTGGCAGCGGCCTTTGCCCTGCGGGGTCGCCGGACCCTGTTAGTCGACGTGGACCCCCAGGCCAACTCGACGATGACGTTTATCGACCTCCGGCAGGTCGACCGGAACGTCTACCATGCCCTAACCGATGCCCACACGCCGATGGAGGCCATCGTTCGGACGACAGCGATTCCGAACCTGTGGGTCGCCCCGGCCCGGATCGCCCTGGCCAAGTTGGAGAGTCAGCTCGTCGGAGAGCTCGACGCCCACTTTCGGTTGAGGGACCGTCTGAAGCCGATTGTAGATCGGTATGACCTGATCTTGATCGATACGCCGCCAGCTTTAGGACTCCTGACGGTCAGCGCCCTGATAGCGGCCGACGCTGTGCTCATCCCAATTCAGGTCTCCTACTATGCCTTAGAGGGGACCGAGGACCTGCTGGAAACCATCCAAAAGGTGAAGCAGCACGCGAATCCTCGCCTTCAAATCCTGGGCATCGTCGTCACGATGGTTGACCGTCGGACCGTCCTGGCCCGGGACGTCATCGAGCAAGTCCAACGGACGTTCGGTCCCCTGGTCTTAGAGACCGTGATTAGCCGGAGCGTGCGGCTTGAGGAGAGCCCGGCCTACCGGGAGTCCATCCACACCTATGCGCCGGATTCCCAGGCCGCACGGGAATACCAAGCCCTGGCCGAGGAGGTGCTTCGGCGTGTCCAAACGGGGGTTACCGCGTGACCTGAGCTTGGACAAGGACCTTCACTACGTCGAGGCCTTACTGGAACGTACCCCTCGACCCGTAGTGCGGATGATCTCCATCGACCGCTTGGACCCGAATCCGTGGCAACCCCGTCAGGATTTCGGGGACCTGGAGGAACTGGCCGAATCGATTCGCACGAAGGGCCTCTTGGCCCCCATCCTGGTCCGCCCACGTGGAGATCGCTATCAGGTCGTGGCCGGCGAACGCCGTCTGCGGGCTTGTCGGATGGCCGGTCTGGCCGAGGTTCCCTGCATCGAGGTCGACGTGGCCGACAGCGAGATGCTGGAGATCGCCCTCATCGAGAACCTCCAGCGCAAGGACCTGGACCCCTTTGAGGAGGCTGAGGCCTACCGGCGCCTAATGGATGAGTTTGGGTACACACACGCCGAGATGGGCCGGGTCTTGGGAAAGGCCCGTTCGACGATCACCGAAACGCTCAGCCTGCTGGCGATTCCAGAAGAAATCCGGGCCCTCTGCCGGCAACATGGCATCACCAGCCGACGCCAGCTCTTGACAATCGCCCGGCAGCCGGACCCGATGGCCATGCGTCTGTGCGTCCAGGAGATCGTTCGGGGCCATCGGGGGTCGGTCGAGACGGCGGCCGGCGGTCGTAAAGACCGTCCGTCGGAAAGTCCGACGGAATCGGAACGACCGCCGGGCGGCCTCTTCGTCTTCCGGGATCCCCTCGGAACATTTGAGGTCCGCGTCCGTTTCTATCGGGGTCAAGCCGAATCCGAGGACGTCCGTCGCGCCCTCGCCCAGGTCCTGGCTGAACTCGAGGGCCCGGCCAGACGATAACCGGTATGGGGTATGCGGTATGCGCCAGGGTCTTGGGCAGATAGGCAGGGAGGGGAGCAACTCCTTGCGGCCGCCCGGGGAGGGACTTTATCCGTCCCCGAAATGACAAGAGGATTCAGCATGAAGCGTAGAGACCGACGCCCGTCGCCGGCATCGACGTCCATCGCGGAGCTTTTTCCACCTGCAGGCCAATGGACCGAGGACGACTACTTGGCCCTGCCTGGCACGAACCGATACGTCGAGTTGTCCGAGGGGAGACTCGTCATACCACCGCACCCGACCCGCAAGCACCAGATGACCGTCGAACGGCTCTTCGTCTGGCTGTATACGTTCGTCCGGAACCACGGCCTCGGGGGGAGGACCATATCGCGCCCCTGCCGGTGCGCCTATGGCCGGGCAAGATTTGGGAACCCGATATTTTCTTCATCGATCGGGAACATGCGGACCGTCTCGGCGAACGGTTCTGCGGCGCGCCGGACTTGGTCGTCGAAGCCCTTTCCCCTCAGACCCGCCGGAAGGACTGGAGTGAGAAGTCTTATGAATCCGCTCGGTCAGGCGTCACTGAACACTGGCTGGTCGACCCCGACCGGCGGACGGTCGAGGTCTTTGCAGGAGGGTGCCTATGAGCTCGCCGGGCGCTACGGCCCTGGCGAGGTCGTCCGGTCCCGCCGGTTGGCCGGTCTGGAAGTCCCCGTCGATGAGATCCTGGATTAACAGAGCGGTGGACGGTATGAGGACGCTGGTTCGATCAACTCAGCCCCCTCCCACCCACTGTCACGACGTTACGACAGGACCTTCTTAAAACGAGGTCGCGGCCGTGTTGAATGGTCTAATGGTCCCACGCTATGCCTTCCTGACCCGGGGCGTCGGATACCACCGGGAGAAACTTGCCAGCTTCGAGGAGGCCCTGCGGAATGCGGGTATCGCTCCTTACAACTTGGTCCGGGTTTCCTCGATTTTTCCGCCCGGCTGCGAACTCATCGACCGGGAAGAGGGTATCCGGATGCTCCGGCCGGGGAGTATCGTCTTCTGCGTCCTCAGTGAGAATGCGACGAACGAGCCGGGCCGCCGGGTCGTCGCCTCGGTCGGCTTAGCCCTTCCCCGCGACCCGAATCTCTACGGGTATATCTCGGAGCATCATTCCTTCGGTCAGACCGAGGAGGAAGCCGGGGAATACGCTGAGGACCTGGCGGCCGCGATGCTAGCGACGACGTTGGGCCTTGAATATGACCCCCAGCGGGCCTGGGACGAGCAAATCGAGGCCTATCGGCTTTCGGGTCAGATCGTCTTGTCTCGCAACTGTACGCAGAGCGCCGAGGGTGACCCCCGGGGGTACTGGACGACCGTCGTGGCGGGGGTCATCTTTATCCTGGTGTGAGGGGTCTGGTAGCCCCGGGCCTTCGGGAGTTCAGCAGTTTAAGTCTCACAATTATCGCCTGCTGATTTGCCCATTTACTCAACTGCCGAACTCCCAAACTCCTGGATTACTGAACTCTCGAATTAGAGTGGCAATATGCCGATCTACAGCTTCCGTGGGAAAACGCCGGTCATCGACCCGACGGCGTGGGTCGCCCCGACGGCGACGCTCATCGGGGACGTCGTCTTGGGGTCTCACGCGAGCGTTTGGTTTGGGGCCGTCCTCCGGGCCGACATGCACTTCATTCGGGTCGGGGCTTACACGAACTTACAGGACAACGTGGTCGTCCACGTCGCAAAGGACCTATACCCGACTGAGATCGGGGAATACGTGACCGTCGGTCACGGGGCCATCGTGCACGCCTGCCGGGTCGGAGCCCGGTGCCTCATTGGGATGGGTTCGATCATTATGGACGGGGCCGAGATCGGCGACGAGAGTCTCGTGGCGGCCGGAGCCCTCGTCCCGCCGGGGATGCGCATCCCGCCCCGGTCCCTCGTGATGGGCGTCCCGGCCCGGGCCGTCCGGACCCTCTCCGACGAGGAGATCGCTCGCATCCACGAGAACACGATGGTCTACGTCGAGTATAAGGACATATACAAAGGAGACGGGTAGATGGACAGTAGGGGCCCGACCATCGGCACTCCGGGCCTTCGGGCATTCGGCAGATGGACAGGTAGGGCGATACGATAAGGAGCCGTTTCCCCCATCCCCATCCGCATTGCTTACCTATTTCTTATTTGCCCCACTGCCGAATGCCCAGACCACCCTAGCAGGCATCCTATGACCGGAAAGACATACCAGGCGCCTCGCGGCACGTCAGACCTGCTTCCGCCGGCTAGCGAGCGGTGGGCTCGCGTGGAGGCGACCACTCGGACGCTGTTCCGGCTCTATGGCTTCCAGGAGATTCGGACCCCTATCTTCGAGGCCCGGGAACTCTTCGATCGGGGCATCGGCGAAATGACCGACATCGTCGAAAAGCAAATGTACGTCTTTCAGGATCGGGGCGGCGACTGGCTGGCCCTCCGACCTGAGGGGACGGCCTCGGTCCTGCGGGCCTTCGTCGAGCATCACCTCGACCAGACGATGCCGCCGCCCTACCGGTACTTCTATATCGGGCCGATGTTTCGCCACGAGCGGCCTCAACGGGGTCGGTACCGGCAATTTCACCAGATCGGCGTCGAGGCCCTGGGCGAATCCGCCCCTGAAGTGGACGCCGAGGTCATCGCTCTGGGTTGGGAATTCCTCCGTCACGTCGGGGCCCGGGGCATTCAGGTCGAGCTGAATTCGATCGGTTGTCCGACGTGTCGGCTGCCCTATCAGGGGGCCTTACGGGCGTACTGGCAGGCGCATGCCGACAAGCTGTGCCCGGACTGTCGGCGCCGGATGGACCGTAACCCCTTACGAGTCCTGGACTGTAAGAACGAAGCCTGTCAGGCAGTCCTGCAGGGGGCGCCGGTCATCGACGACTACTGGTGTAACCCATGCCGGACTCACTTTGAGGCCGTCCGGTCAGCCCTGGCGGCCCTGGACGTGCCTTACGTCCGCAACGCCCGTCTGGTCCGGGGCCTGGACTATTACATGCGGACGGCCTTCGAGATGACGACCGAGGGCCTGGGCGCTCAGAACGCGGTCCTCGGCGGAGGCCGGTACGACGGCCTCCTGCGGGCACTGGGCGGACCTGACTGGCCAGGCATCGGGTTCGCCATCGGGATGGAGCGCCTGATGGACGTCCTCCCGGAGACGGCGGAACCAGTGCCCGCTTTGGCCGTGATGTTCCTGCCTCTCACGGAGGCGGCCCGCGGGGCGGCCCTCCAAGGCGTCCAAACGGTCCGCCGCCTGGGAATTCCCACCTGGGCCCGCATGGACGTCGGGAGCGTCAAGAGCGGCCTTCGGAGTGCCTACCGAGCCGGCGTCCGCTTTGTCGTAATCATCGGTGAGGACGAACTTCGGGCTGGCCAATGGACCCTCCGAGATATGTCGGCCAGCCGTCAGGAAACGCTGTCCCCCAAAGAGGCTGTGGAGGCTATCCGGCGGGCCCTGGGATTGGACGCCCTCGAAACATGACCTAAACTTTACTGGACGTCTTTGGCGGAGTCTGCCTCATGGAGGTTTTTGGTGGCGCTATCACGCTCTTGACAGGCCTTTTAGGCGTTTTGGCCTGGCGGAACGGACGTTGGATGAAACAATCCCATCAAGACAGCTTGGCCCTGCTGGCTGAGACCCCAAATTCTACTCATCAGAATCATCAAGACGCCATGGTCCTCTTGGCTCGGATCCAAGACACCGCCCAGCAGAATCATCAGGACGCCATGGCTCTCCTGGCCCAGATCCAAAACTCCACCCAGCAGAACCATCAGGATGCTAGGGCCCTCTTGGCTCAAATCCAAAATTCTATCCGCCAGAATCGTCAGGACACCTTAGCCCTCTTAGAGCGTATCCAGCAAAGCCAGGAGGCGACTCGTCGGGAAGTGGCTGAGACTTTGCGATACATCGCCGATCTCATCGTCGCCGAATCTGAGAAGACTCGTCGGGCCATCCAGGAAGCTTAGTAAGGAGTCGTTCATGTCCTCGTACCGGACTCACCTGTGTGGCGAACTTCGGGAAGCCCATGTCGGCCAGCCCGTCCTGTTGGCCGGATGGGTCCATCGTGTGCGGGACATGGGCGGCGTCGTCTTTGTCGACCTGCGGGACCGGACGGGTATCGTCCAGGTCGTCTTCCGGGAAGAGCGAGTCCCGGACCTGATGGACTTGGCGGCCCAGCTTCGGGCCGAGAGCGTCGTGCAGGTCCGGGGTCAGGTCGTCCTGCGTCCAGCCGATACCGCCAATCCCAAGATCCCGACGGGAGCTGTCGAGGTCGTCGCCGAGGCCTTGGAA
>JANXAA010000540.1 GCA_025061865.1 Acidobacteriota bacterium
CGGGCGGGCGATCATCCGGTCTGAGATGCCCCATTCGAACGTCGTCGTCAAGGTCGACGTGGACGGCGGGATCAGCCTCTACACAGGGACTGCTGAGATCGGGCAGGGATGCGACACTGTCCAAGCGATGATCGTCGCCGAGGTCCTCGGCGTGAACCTCCGACGGGTCCGGGTCGTGGCCGGTGACTCGGACCTGACCCCCCTGGACCTGGGGAGTTACTCCAGTCGGGTCACCTTCATGGCCGGCAATGCCGCTCTCCAGGCAGCCCGCCAGATTCGGGACCGCTTGGCCGACGCCATCAGCCAAGCGCTCTCGGTCCCGGTCGAGCGTCTTGAGTTTCGGGACGAACGGGTCTTCGACCGGGAGGACCCCGGCCGGAGCGTGTCTTTCGACGAGGCCGTGTACATGGCCCTCCAGGAATCGGGCGGTACGCTCGTCGGTAAGGGCGCCTACTCGCCGCCGCCTGAGGCTCAGGGCGGCACGTACAAGGGCGCCGGCGTCGGACCGTCCCCGGCCTACAGCTATAGCGCTTCCGTAGCCGAGGTGTCCGTCGACGTCGAGACCGGCCAAGTCCGCGTCGAGCGCGTGTGGACGGCCCACGACTGCGGCCGGGCCCTGAATCCCATGGCCGTCGAGGGTCAAATCGAAGGCTCTATCTCGATGGGCCTCGGGCAAGCCCTGACAGAACAAGTCGTCATGCAGGACGGCCGTATCCTGAATCCGGGGCTCTTGGAATACAAGACGCCAGGCCTGCTGGACCATCCAGTCATCGAGAGCCTCATCGTCGAGAGCGTCGACCCTGAGGGTCCTTTCGGGGCGAAAGAAGCTGGCGAAGGCTCCCTAGCCGGCGTGATCCCGGCCATCGCGAATGCCGTCTACGACGCCGTCGGGGTCCGCATCGACCGGCTCCCCATCACACCGGAGCGGGTCCTGGAGGCCCTTCGGAAAGCCCGAGCGGCGGGTCGCCCGGCGGAGAAGCCCGCGGCGGTGGCTGCGACTTCAGCGGACGCCTAAGGTACAAGCGAGATGCCGTCTCGGTCCTGGAGGTCGGGTCCGGGAGAAGAGGTCCCAGATGCCAAGACTCTGAAGGGAGTAATCGGTCGCATCGTCTCTAAAAATTGGAGACCTGGAACTTACCC
>JANXAA010000541.1 GCA_025061865.1 Acidobacteriota bacterium
GTGCATTAGGCCTTCGATGGCCTCGACGAGGGCCTTCAACCGGTCGGTCGCCGCCTGCAGGAGGTTCGTCGCCGCCACGACATTCTGCCGCCGAGCCGCGACTTCTGCCTGAGCGGCTGTCCGCTCGATGGGCGCCTTGACGCCGACCTCGATCTGGACTTCCGTATCCCGGAGAAGCTTTTCAGCCAGGGCCAGAGAGTTCTTCTGGACCTCGAGGTTCCTCTGGGCGAAGACCAGGTCCCAGTAAGCCTGGACGACCTGCAGGAGGAGGTCCATCTGAGCTTCCTGGAAGGCTTGGAGGCTCTGCTGGTGCCGCTTCTCAGCCGCCCGCAAGTTGGCCTGCGCGTTCCACGGGCCGAACCCCCTCAAGAGGGGCTGAGTGACCTGAATAGACAGACCGCTGTTATACTGAGGATTTAGAGAAGCAAAACTACTGTTGGTAGACATTCGATTTTGATTCAAATTAATTGTGATCAGAGTCCCCCAAGCAATTCGTTGACTGAAGCCCAGACCCATGTTCGTCCGTCTTTGCTCGATGACCGGGGCGCCGGCCAGGACAGAAGCGCTCGGGTTCTGCTCGCTGCCGGTCCCAAAGTTGGCCGTCAGTTGAGGCTGGAAGGCAGCTTCCTCTTGATAGACCGTCGCCTCGGCGAACTCCGGCTGGAGACGGGCCCACTGGAGGTCCAGATTCTTTTGAAGGGCGGACCGAATGAGGTCGCTCAGGCGGACGGGGACGACCGATGGTTCCGGGGTCGCCGTCTGGGCCATCCCTCGGACGACGGAGATCGTCCAAGCCGTAAGAAGGCTAATGGGTAAAATCAGCCATGATATCCTACGCATGGATTTCCTCTCTGGAGTCTTATAGAAGGACCTCGGGTCTCAGGGACCGGGCCCAGGAAGTCATTGGGAAGTCCTGAGGGCTGAGCTTTAAGTTTACTCCGCCGGGGCCTGAGACCCGAGACTCCTTTATGAAACGCCCCATCCCCCCTTCAGGTTTCACCCGGCTTGCGGGCTGCGACCAGCCAGGAAAGCCCGCCCCAACCGCCCCGGAGGACCGGGACCCGCCGAATGAAGGGCACGAGGCGGTCGAACCAGCGAGTCTGCCATGGCTCCAGTCGTGTCCCCCGCCGGACTTTC
>JANXAA010000542.1 GCA_025061865.1 Acidobacteriota bacterium
TCACGAACGTCATCGTGCGGGCCGACTCGGTGACGGAGGTCACGTGTCTACTCCGCTTAACTGGGGCGACTGTCGTCGAAGTGTACGGGGTTCGTCCCGTGGACCCGACGAATCCGGCGACGTACCACGTCATTACCCGTCAGCAGTCAAAAGCCTCTATCCCGCCGGACATCTTCAGCCAGGCCAAACTCATCCCCGGCGTCGTCCAGAACGGGGAGGTCTTGGACTTCGTTTTCATCCGAGGTACCCCCCAGCGGGCGACGGCCCTGAGCGTCGAGGGTCTGGACACGCGGAATGCCGTCCACATGACGACGGGCGTCCCCGTCTTTGCGAAGGGCGCCCTCGAGAGCATCGAAGTCGTCACCGGGAGCATGGCGCCTGAATACGGGAACGCCATCGGCGGTGTCTTGAATACGGTCGTCTCGGGCGGCGAGGGCGAGCGGGGGTTTTACGGTGACGTGGCCTTTACCTCGACGGACGTTTCCTTCTTCGACCGGCCGTCCCGTCAGCGGGACCAACGACTCCTTCAAACCGAGGTCGGTTGGAATCCGAACGAACGGTGGGGTCTGAAACTGGCCTTTGCCGATTACGGCGGCAACGCCATGCCCTGGACCTATCAAGTCAACGAGGACTTCGTTGACTTTTACGACTTCTGGCTGATCGGTCGTTGGCAGCCCTCGGCCCGAAGCCGCTGGAAGGTCGTCTACGAGCGAACTCGGGGAGCGATTCGGTTTCACTCGGGTCCGACCCAAGAGGGTCGGGTCGTGCCGCGGCTGTTCTGGCAGACGCGACCTCACGAAAATGATACCTTTCTCCTGACTTGGTACGGCCAGGTCGGGGCCCAGACGGTCCTGTCCTGGCAGGCTGGCTACCTGCGGACATTCGACGGATCCGCTCCGACGTTGGACGGCGACCGTCAGTACTTGACACGCGATCAGGTCGTCGAGAACGCCTTGCAGAGTGGCAGGGAGCAGCGTCTCTGGGATTACTGGCCGGAAATCACTTTCTATGAGTCCCGTCGGTACCAGTCTCGCCTTGCCCTGCAGACCCTCCGGTGGACGGGCCACGACGTCAAGACGGTCTTGGACATACAGTACCTCCAAATTCCGGACGGTTACTACTGGAACGCTCAG
>JANXAA010000543.1 GCA_025061865.1 Acidobacteriota bacterium
CCTCGCGTCGACGATCAGGCGAGACCCGGCGGCGCAAACTTCACCTTGGTTGTAAAAGATACCGATGTAAGCACCTCGGACAGCAGCCTCTAAGTCGGCATCAGCCATGACGATATTGGGGGATTTCCCACCGAGTTCGAGGGTGACCCGCTTAAGGGTGGCGGCCGCCTCTCGCATGACCCACTTGCCAGTCTCCGTACTGCCCGTAAAGGCAATCTTGTCGACGCCGGGGTGTCGGACGAGGGCGGCCCCAGTGACACCACCAGGTCCCGTCACGACGTTAAAGATGCCCGGCGGGGCGTCGGCCTCCTGGAAAATTTCGGCCAACTTCAAGATACTCAGGGGCGTCGTCTCGGACGGCTTGTGCACGACTGTATTCCCACAAGCCAAGGCCGGGGCGATCTTCCAGACGGCCAGCAGGAGGGGAAAATTCCACGGCGTGATGGCTGCACAGACGCCCAGGGGCTCCCGAAGGGTGTAGCAAAAAGCCGGCCACTTGGTCGGGACCGTCTCGCCGTGAATTTTGGTGGTCCAGCCGGCGTAGTAGTGAAACAGCTCGGCGACCATCGGGATATCCACGTTGAGGGTGTCCCGAATGGGCTTGCCAGAGTTCAGGCTCTCGATGTAGGCCAGCTCTTCCCGATGGGCCCCCACGAGGTCGCCGATCCGCCACAAGAGGCGGCTTCGCTCGTAGGGCGTCATCCGAGACCAGGGCCCCTCCTCGAAAGCCCGCCGGGCCGCCCGGACGGCTCGGTCGACGTCGGCCTCATCAGCCCAGGCGACCTCTGTGATGACTTCTTCAGTCGCCGGATTCAGAGTCGGAAAGGTTCGACCCGAGGTCGCTTCCTGGAACTCGCCGGCAATAAACAACTGACCCGGCGGCAGCGCAACGGCCGGAGACGTCATCGTCTTGCCTCCTTGGAAGTGCCTCCTACGTGCCTGTGAACTTCGGCGTCCGTCGCTCGACCCAAGCCGTCAGGCCCTCTCGACCGTCATGACTCAGGAACAACTGCTGTTGGAGTTCCCGTTCGACACAGAGACCCCCGATGAAGGACGTCTCCTCGGCGACCTGGACGGCTCGCTTGATGCGGCCGACGGCGAAGGCCGCCTTGTGGGGCGGCAGGAACTGCCGG
>JANXAA010000544.1 GCA_025061865.1 Acidobacteriota bacterium
CGCGGCGACGACGACGCCGCCGGCTGGCTCCGTGAAGATGCCCTCCGTCTCAGCCAAGAGACGGATGCCTTCCCGGACCTCGTCGTCAGAGACGGCCACGCCCTGGCCGCCCGTCTGGCGGATGGTCCGCAAGGCATAGCGGCCATCGGCCGGATTCCCGATGGCCAGGGAGCGGACGATCGTGTGGGGGCGTTCGGGGGTAATGACGTCCGCGCCCTGCTGAAAAGCGTGGACGATGGGACCGCAGCCCTCGGCCTGGGCCCCATGCATACGGTAAGGCTTGTCTTCGACCAGACCCAGTCGGATGAATTCTTGAAAGGCCTGATGGATCTTTGTGATCAGCGAGCCACCGGCCATAGGCACGATGACGTGGTCAGGAATCTGCCAGCCCATCTGCTCGACAATCTCGTACCCGACCGTCTTGGAACCCTCACCGTAGTAAGCCCGTAGGTTGATGTTGACCATGCCCCACCCATAGGCCTCCGCCAGTTCGTAGCACAGACGGTTGACGTGGTCGTAATGGCCGTCCACCGTGATGAGGGTCGGATGGTGGACGGCGGTCGCCACGACCTTGCCGACCTCCAGGTCGGCGGGGATGAAGATCACGGCCCGAAAGCCGTGTCGAGCCGCCTGGGCGGCGACCGAGTGAGCTAAGTTGCCCGTCGACGCGCAGCCGACGACCCCGATGCCTCGCCGCCGAGCCCAGGCCAGCGACGTAGCCACAACGCGGTCCTTGAAGGACAGGGTCGGATGATTCGCCCCGTCGTTTTTCACGAAAACCCGGGGGTGGCCCAGGGCCTCGCCGAGCCGCCGGGCCAGCCACAACGGCGTCCACCCCGTGCGGTCCCCGATGGAGTCCGTCGGGTCCACGGGCAGGAGGGCTTGGTAGCGCCACATGCTGGGCGGGCCCTGCTCGATGGTCGACCGACTCAAGCGTCGTCGGATGGCATCCCAGTCGTAGACCACATCCAGCGGCCCCAAACAGCGGTCGCACGTCGCCACAGGGATTTCATCCGACTGGACGCCACACTCTCGACACACGAGCCCTCGGATAAAAGCCATAGTCCCACCTCCCAGGGAACCGGTCAACTCGTCTCTCATTCGGCGTTAGGTGCTGGGTGT
>JANXAA010000545.1 GCA_025061865.1 Acidobacteriota bacterium
GGGCCTTCTCGAAGGCATCGACAGACAAAAATCGGATCGTTTGGACACACAGTTCGTCGACAGAAGCTTCTGTTTTTTCCATAGCACCTCCGGGAGCCCCAGGTCTGGCATCTCGCATCCGCCGGATTACCCATTTGCCCTTACCGCCTACCCTATGTGTGTGCTATGATTGTAAGTCAGAGCCGACCAGGCCCAAAGTCAGGGCGATAAGGTGTTCGTTCGGGCAGGGAACCTGAACCCCGGTCATTTCGTAACTCCGAAGGGTTTACCGCCTGATCGCCCGACGGCCTTATCGCCTGCTCTTAAAGACAGGGCATGCCCGAGCGCGAGTTACTCCTGCGTATGGCCCGGACGGCCCCGGCCGAGAAGCTCTGGGTCGTCATCCAGCAGGCGACGGAAGAAGTCCTCCTGGCCGTCTTGGAGAACCCGGCCTGTGAGCCCTTCCACGTGATCGCCATCCTCCGGAGTCCCCGGGTGACGCCGGCTGTGACCGAATGGGTCTATGCTGATAGCCGGTGGATTCGGCACTACCGGGTCAAGGTCGCCTTAGTCCACTGCCGGGCGACACCCTATCCCATCAGTAGTCAGGTCATCTACGAACTGTTTTGGTATGACCTGGCGCAAGTCGCCCTAAATCCCCGGGTCGACCCCCGCATCCGTCAGATGGCGGAACGGTTGATCATCCAGAAACTGGAAGAGATGGCCGTCGGCGAGAAAATGGCCCTGGCTAAGATCGCTTCTCGGAACTTGATCCTCCATATCCGAAACACCCGCCGAGAGGCAGGCGTCTTACTGAACCTGCTCCGGAACCCCCGTCTCGTCGAGGAAGACCTCCTGGCCTTACTCCAAGCACCTCAACTGCCCGTTGAGTTCATCCGGGCCCTGGCGGCCCTACCCCCATGGTGTAACCGACCGGCCGTCCGGATGGCCCTCCTGCGACATCCCCACACACCGGTCCACGTCGCTGCCCGGCTGATCCCACGACTGCAGCCTTCGGAGGTCCTTCAGCTCTTGCAGGACAGCGCGCCACGCCCCATCGTTCGACGACTCCTCCGGGAGTGGCGACGGATCCCGACGTAAGGTCACCCGGCCGCGACTCAGCCGGCGACCTCCTCG
>JANXAA010000546.1 GCA_025061865.1 Acidobacteriota bacterium
GACCCAGGGCCTTCAGGAGGGCAAAGTTCTGCATGTTCCGAGTCCCGACCTGCAAGATGTCGGCATACTCGGCGACGACCTCCACGTCCCGCTCCGAAAGGACCTCGGTGATGACCGGCAGGCCCGTCACGGCTCGGGCTTCGGCCAATAGCTCGAGACCCCGGACGCCCAAGCCTTGAAAGGAATAAGGAGATGTGCGGGGTTTAAACGCCCCGCCCCGGAGGATGTGGGCACCCTGCTCCTTCACAAATAGGGCCGTCTCTAAGAGCTGTTCCCGACTTTCCACGGCGCAGGGACCAGCTATCACGACGAACGTCCCGCTCCCGAGGGTCACGCCGCCTACAGAAATCACCGTATCCTGGGACTTCCACACCCGCCCGACCAGCTTGTAAGGCGTGGAAATGCGGATGATCCGTTCGACCTCGTCCATGCCCTGGACCAGCTCGGGATTCAACAGGACGTTGCGGCCCAGGACCCCAATCACCGTATACTCGTGGCCACGGCTGACGTGGACTTCATAACCCTGAGCCCGGACGAAGTCGATCACCCGACGGATGGCCGCCTCCGGGGCACTCTTCTTCATGACGATGATCATGGTCCGCCTCCCTGGCAAGCTCCTAAGAATGGCGAAGGGCGAACAGCGAACGGCGAGTCGGACTTTTTCGATTCGACTCGCCATTCGTTACTCGTCCTTCGGCCCTGTGGACCTCCAACTCCGACAGGGAGCGCCTCGTGAAAAGGAGGGATGACTCCAGCGGCCTAGCGGCCCGGGAACGGCCCCTCCGTCTCGACGGTCGAACAATGCCTGTGCCGAATCGGGGGGACCGTGCATCCGTCGCAGATGGACCTCAAAGGCTAAGTAACGAATATCTGACCAGGCGTTAAAATCGAGAGGCGCCCAAACGTGGGGTGAGGTAAATGAGTGTATAGCGTTCTCCCCTATCCTCGAGGGGAGAACCAATACCAGCTATACCAATAGTAGGAGGGTACGAAAGGCGAGAAGGACAGCCCGACAGGAGAAGCCGGCATAAGCCCGCCCTTCTTACGCCCGACCGGCACCTCGCGAACCGACGAGCCATGCGTAGCTTGGCTCCTGTCCAGCCTTTTT
>JANXAA010000547.1 GCA_025061865.1 Acidobacteriota bacterium
TTTTCCCGGTCACCGGGTGGAGTCGGCAGTTGGGGGATGGGAATGGGAAAGGTCGACGGCGGCACCGTCGGGGCTACGCCGCTGGGGGCCGGGACCTCGATCGCCTGGTACTGGATAGGCGCTCGAGGACGGACCAGGTAGGGCGTCAGCAGGACGATAATTTCGTTTTCCTCCCGCTCTCGGGAGTGACGGCTCAGTAGACCCCCCAGGAGGGGGACTGACTCAAGACCCGGCAGGCCCTCGATGATGTCCCGGAGCTGTTCTCGGATGAGACCGGCGATCAAGCTCGTTTCGTTCGGACGCAGCCGGATCGTCTTCTCGATCCGGCTCGTCGAAAACACCGGGGCGCCGCCAAAGCCCTGGCCGGCCACGGAACTGCTCTCGACGACGACCTGAATCGTGATATCCCCGTTCTCGTGAACTTTCGGCGTCAAGTCGATGTTCAAGCCGATGACCCGGTAGATGAAGGACGTGATGGGTTGGGTAGCCGGACCGCCCGTGGCGAGGGGGACAAAGGTCGTCTGGGGCACAGGGATTTCGCTACCGAAGCGAATCCGCCCGGGGACGCCCTCGACGGTCCGGACGGGGACGCTCTGGAGGAGACGGGCGTGCGCCGACTGCTTCAGCAAACGGGCGACCAGCGACGGCAGATTGACCAAGGCAAAGTCGGACCGGCTCAGGATCGGCCCGGGGTCGAGTTGAATCTTGGGCTCCGGTTGAAGCGCCGACTCGATACCCGGGACACCGGGAGAGGCCACCTGGAGGCCATACTGCTGGAGCAGAGACCGGTTAATTTCCAAGATGTCCATATGGATTAGGACCTCGGCCGGAGCCACGTCGACCTGAGCGATCAGGCGGGCGGCCGCTTCGACCTGGTCCCGAGCCCCGACGACCGTGATCGTCTCCTGCTGAGGGTCCGTAGCGACGTAATCGAGCCGGAGGGTCTGCCGGAGGACTTGAAGGACGTTGGCGGCGCGCGTGTACTCGATGCGAAACGTATACATCCAGTAGTCCTGATATCGTTGGCGCTTTTCGGGCGTGTCGGGGGCGACGACCAGCGTACGGGCGTCCAAGAATCGAAAGAACAGACCATAATTTC
>JANXAA010000548.1 GCA_025061865.1 Acidobacteriota bacterium
GGGTCTCCTGTGGCTTGGGAATCTTCTAAACCTCATCGTCGTCCTGCTCGTCGCTCCCCGGGCTTTCACCGATGCCTGAATCAGACTCTCCCCCGACCCCTGAAAACCTAAGACCCAGCACCCGCACCCGAATTCGTCCGCCCTCTTTACCGGCGATACTTGCCCAGGCCCTGAAGTTCCTCGTCGTACAGACGGCGATACAGGATTTGCCACTCACTACCCCCCTCGGGGACGTGGCGGTAGGCCCGACGGAGCTTCTCCCGGACTCGGGCGTCGATCTCTTCGTCCATCTGGAGGATTTGGTCGATCCAGGTGAAGACGTCCCACCGGAGTTGACGCAGGTCTCGCCGGACCGTCACGCCGGGATGCTTCTGGAGGACGTCTACGACGATCTCAGCCAGCCGATGGATCTTTTCCCGACTCAGCCGCCTCATAAGATGATCCCCCTTTCCTTGGCCAGGCGTTGTTTGACTTTCCGAAAGAGTTCATGGTATTCGACCTGAGAGCGGTCGATCTGGTCCGCATATTGGGCCAGGATGCGCCGGACTTCCTCGTCGAGCTGGTCCTCCAGTCTGAACTCTTCAGTCAGGGCCCGCTCAACGGCCGCCTCCAGCTGATCGATGACATTGGGGTCCCGGCACACGATGGCACCGGTTTCGACGAGCCGTTGAACGACTCGGAAGGCGATGATCTCGATCAATTTGGGCGGTAGTCGCATCGCTCCCATTCCATCGATGGGCTGCACTCAGATATTGTAAAGAAGGCGATCGGTCTGGGCGAACGGCATGAGGTCCCGAGGCCCAGGTGCCGGGTTCCGGCGTAAGGGACCGTAAATAGCGGACCCCAGATTACCGACTCACCTCGACCCTCGGAGCCCACCCGTCTTAGACCGAGGATGACCCTATGATCCAAGCAAGTCTGGAGTCCGTGGCTATGGTCCCGGCCCCAGGACCCGATGCCCGGTACCTGGGACCTCGTGGGTTTGAACGGGATGTTTCCCTTCATCGACTGGGCGTGTCAGTCGGCGACCGCCGTCTGGCGGGTCGGGCGTCTGCCGAAGCCGGAAGTCCAGCCCCTGGCAGG
>JANXAA010000549.1 GCA_025061865.1 Acidobacteriota bacterium
TATCTGCCGCCGGACGACGCCGTATTCGACTGGCTGGCCGAACGTCTGGCTCGCCGGACGGGCCGGCCGGTCGCCGAGTGTCGGGATCGTATCTCGGCCGGCGCTCTGTACCCTGACCCGGACGCCCGATACGTCGCCGAGTACACGGTCGATTTAGACCACCTGGAGCCTTTAGTCGCTTGTCCCCACGACGTGGACCAAGTACGGCCCCTCCGAGAGGTCGCTGGGACACCCATCGACTATGCGTTTATCGGGACCTGCACGAACGGACGGATCGAAGACATCGCCGCAGCAGTCGAGGTCTTGCGAGGCCGGCAAGTCGCCCCGGGCGTGCGGCTCCTGGTCATTCCGGCGTCCCAGGTCGTCCTCCAAGAGGCTGTCCAGCGGGGTTATCTGGCGACGCTTATCGAGGCGGGCGCTGTCATCGGTGTCCCTGGTTGTGGGCCCTGCATGGGCAATCACATGGGGATCCCGGCAGCCGGCGAAGTCGTCATTGCTTCGATGAACCGTAACTACCGGGGTCGGATGGGGCCTCGGGACGTCGAAATCTACCTGGCGAGCCCGGCCGTCGTGGCTGCCAGCGCCGTGACGGGCGTCATCACGGACCCCCGGGAGGTCGTCGGATGAAGGTCATCCGAGGTCGTGTCTGGAAATATGGCGATAACGTCAACACAGACCTTATCTTTCCGGGCCAGTACACGTACACGCTCCGAGACCCCGACGAGATGGCCCGCCATGTCCTGGAGAACTTGGACCCCCGGTTTGTCCAGGAAGTCCGACCCGGAGACATCATCGTGGCGGGTCGTAACTGGGGCTGTGGGAGCTCCCGTGAGCAGGCCGTCACGGCCTTGAAGCACGCCGGGGTTTCGGCCATCATCGCCAAGTCCTTTGCGCGGATTTACTTCCGGAATGCCATTAACCACGGTCTCTTGCCTGTCATCTGCCCAGCGGCCGTCGAGGCCATCCAGGCTGGCGAGGTCATCGAAGTCGACCTGCAGGCGTGGACCATCCGGTGCGCTGCAGGTGAGTTCTCCTTCTCCCCGCTTTCACCGACCGTACTGGAGATCCTCCAGGCCG
>JANXAA010000054.1 GCA_025061865.1 Acidobacteriota bacterium
CCGCCCCCAGCCTGTCCAGGGGGACCCGCACCAGCAGAGTGACCAAAAAAGCACAGATCTTTTGACCGTCCGGCCGGGTCTCCTTCCAGGCACAGGCCCGGCCCGAATGCCTTAGGGCATACTGCGCCTCCGTCTCACTCACCACGCCTTGCACCACGCCCCATACAGAAAATCCTTCCTATCCGGGTACACTCCCGTGAGGACCAGCGACGAAACCAAGGAGATCGGTTGAAGAGGTTCGAATCCCCGAAGCGACAGGACTTGAAAGGACCGGCTGTCCGGGTCGACGTGAGTCAGCGTCAAAGGCTGTTGGGTGGACAAAAAGAAGCTCTGACCCGGCTGATAGAACATCGTCATCCCGTGGGGAGTGCCATCGACTCGATGCTGGATCGCCTTCTTCAGCTCAGCTTCCCAGTCGATGCCCAAGACGAGGTCGGCCAGTTTTTGCAAGGATGAACCGTTGGAAGAAAAGCCGCCTCATCGGCCGGGTAGAGGTCATAAATATGGATCAAGAATGGGTCGTCGGGCCGGAGGACGGCGCCCCGGGAGGCGGGAGGGGACTGTCAGGGAAGACGCCCCGGTCGATGAATTGCGCCTGATAACTCATCGGTCCCGGGCATTTCCCCTCGGGACATTCCCAGTCATACGGCACGGCCTGTCGGCCGTCGGGCTTCACCAGGACCCCGTGGCACCCCTTCCGATAAGAAATCTCGGGACCTCGAGAGCCCGGGGTTGCACATCGGATGTGGATGTCGATCAAAGCATAGCGCCCCTGGGTATAAAGCAGACTGGGCATCAGACCACAATTCGAGGGGGACAGATCCGCAGGACGCCGCGGCCCGTCGCCGCCTGGAAGCTATCGTGCAATCCCCTGGTGACCCGGGAGACAGCCCGCCTCATCGAGTTCCTCCGGACCCCTCTGGGGGCTGTCCGACCAGGTCCCGACGGGGTCTTGGCCCTACCGGTCTCTTGATTGGGCCCTCGAACGAACCATCGTCCGACGCCTGCGTCGAGATGGGCCATCAGGTAGTAAGGATTACGGGAATCGAATAGACCGTCGGCAGACCGGCAAGCGCTAGACGGAGCGGAAATTTCAAGGCTGACATGTGGGCCCTCCTCACCCCGGTCCTCTCCCTCCAGGAGAGAGCTGAACTATTGAGGTATCCGTCCGCCAAGCCGATAAACTGGGGGTTGGGGACCTAACTTCTGTTGTTTAAAGTCATGGGGATCAGTTATAGTAGGAAATGGGGATTTTTGGGGAATTAAGGGCGGCGGATGGATTTGCAAGTTCACCTGGACCAAGTCCTGGCCGACTTGCCGGCCTGTGAGAGCGTGTGGTTGATGGGGATGGATGGTTTGGCCGTCGCTCGGGCCGTCCGGGACCCACGCACGTCCGACGAGATGGAGTCCTTTGCGGCCGAGTATACGAGCGTCATTCAGGCCCTCCATCGGGCCTTTCAACGAATGGCGGCGGACACCTATTTGTTCGAACACATCCACACGACGGGCCGATGCTACTTGCTGGCCCGTTTTGTGACACCTTCCTATTATGTTCTCATGCGCCTCCGGTCCGACGGCTTGCTGGGCCAGGCCCGTTACCGCCTTCAGCGGCTCTGCCAGCGCCTGGCGGCGGAGCTCGAGGCCTTTTAAATTGGCCCTTCGGCAGTCCGGGAATAGCATAATCCCCGGGTCGTTCGGCGGTGCTTGGAGGGGGCGATACCACCGTCAGGGACAGTGGTCCGTTGTATTTGGGTATGACGGCGGATGCCCCGCCCCTCCATCTGCCGAGTTGCCGAACTCCCGAAGGGTCGGACTGCTGGTGGTGGAGTTTTCGATGCGTTGGCTCCGGTGGCTCTTGGCGATGGGCGCCATCTCCGTCTTGGGCGTTCTGCTGGCCGCCTACTGGTGGCACCAGCGACGGATGGAGGAGAGTCAGTTTTCCTCGCCGTCGCTGGAGATGGACGTCTTTGAAAACTTCCAAGACGTGCGCCTCCGGGACGGCCGGCCCGTCTTCCGCTTCCAGGCCCGGTGGTACCGTCTGCATGCCGAGAGCGTCGTCGAGGGCCAGGACGTCCGTATCGAACTCCCGTCCGACGACGCCGTGACTCAAATCACGGCCCGGGCCGGCTGGTGGTACCCGATGGAAAATTGGGTCGTCCTGAACGGTCAGGTCCGGATCCACTGGCGGGACCTGCGAGTCGAGACCGAACGGCTGACTTATCGGGTCGAAGAGGGCGTGGCGGCTACCGAGACGCCAGTCCGATGGGTCTGGCCGACCCGGCACTGGGCAGGGGACGCTCAGCGGGGTCAGTACGAGTTGTCATCGGCCATCGTGACAATGGAGGGCCAGGTCCGGATGACGACCGCCGACCCGACAGGCCGGTATCGCCTCGAGACGGAAGCCATCCGCTGGGACTTGGCCCAAGAGGTCATGGAGTTCGTCCAGCCCGTGCGGATCGTCAGCCTGGACGGACCGACCTTGGACCTGGGATGTGGCCGATTCCGGTGCGCGGTCGAGGCCGACGGGACTCAGGTCTGGTCCGGTCAGGAAACCTGCGACGGTACGTTCCGGCGGGGCGACCACACGGTGAAGTGGACGGCCGACGCCCTGACAGGACGCCTTCGGGAGGCCGAACGCCGATGGCACTTGACGAACGGCCAGTTCAACCTGGACGACCGCTGGTGGGTCTTCGGCCAGCGTCTCTGGCTGTCCGAGACGCCCGGTCAGGGCCTGGCGATGGAGGCTGATGGAGGTCGCCTGCGGGTCGAGCCCCTACAGGCGTCCCCCTTCTACGGGCGCTTTCAGTCCATGGAGGCCGACCGCCTCATATGGCCGTCCTCGAAGGCCCTGGATCGACTCCAGGTCCCAGGGTCCCTGACGATTCACATGAGGGACGGCCACCTGCAGGCGCGGGATGGTTTCTATGACGGTCAGCGGTGGCAGGCCCGGGCCCCGGTCCTCGAGCGGACCGACGGTTGGCGGGTCACGGCCCTGTCGATGGTCCACGACGGGATGGTCCTCGTCCTGGAAGGCACCGAGACAGAACCGGTCCGGGGATCCGGTGTCTGGCAAGACAAGGATTGGTACATCCAGGCCCAGCGAGCCGAACTTTTATCCGACCAGACGATCCGCTGGCTCGGCAACGTCGAGATCCGGAGTCCGGACCTTCTGCTGACGTCGGACCGATGGGAGCGCCGGGCGGATACCTGGCAGGCTGAGCCGGTTCGACGGGGTCGGATGTGGTCCCAAACGGGTGACCGGTCGTACGACGTCATCTTCCGGTCTCGACGGGCTGAACAGGGTGAGAGAGCCTGTACCCGACTCGAGGGGGATGTCTACTTGGAGTTCCATGTGCCCGACCGGCCGGGCGTCCTGGCCGTGGAGGCTCAGCAGGGCGACTTCTGCAAGGGGATATGGCGACTTGAGGGGAACCTCCGGTTCCGGTATCGAGACGCCTCGGGCACAGCACCCCGAGCCCGCATGGATTGGGGGGAGGAGCGTCTTTATGTCGACGGGCCCGTCGACCTGCAGGACGCCCAGGGGCGCCGGGCGCGGGCGCAGGCGCTCCGAGTCGATATGAAGACGGAGCGCATCGAACTGGCCAATCCCTCTCCTCGGCGGGGGGACCTGACATGGACGGAAACCGCTCGACCCTGAGGGCCGAAGACCTTTGGAAACAGTTCGGGTCCCGGTGGGTCGTTCAGGGCGTTTCCTTCGTCATCCACGGCGGCGAGATCGTCGGCCTGTTGGGGCCCAACGGGGCTGGCAAGACGACGTCCTTTTACATGGTCGTCGGCCTGTTGACGGCCGACCGAGGGGCCGTCTACCTGGACGGGCAGGCCATCACGGACTGGCCGATGTACCGACGGGCCCGTCAGGGTATCGTTTACCTACCCCAGGAGTCGTCCGTCTTCCGGCGGCTTCGAGTTCAGGACAATATCGAGGCCGTCTTGGAGATGCGGGGCCTTCCGCCGACCGAGCGGCGCCGCCGGGTCGACCAGATCCTAACTGAGTTGGGCCTCACCCACTTGGCGCGGTCATGGGCGTACACCCTCTCGGGCGGCGAGCGCCGCCGGGTCGAGATCGCTCGAGCCCTGGCTCTCGAGCCTCGATTCCTGCTCCTGGACGAGCCCTTCACGGGGGTCGACCCCCTCGCCGTCCGGGAGATCCAGCGGATCTTGCAAAAGTTGAAAGCCCAGGGAATAGGGGTCTTGATCACGGACCACAACGTGCGGGACACCTTGAAGATCACAGACCGGACTTATATTATAACGGAGGGCCGGATCTTGGCCGACGGCCGTCCCGGTGAGGTCGCTGCCCACCCCCAGGTCCGACGCTCGTTCTTAGGAGAGGACTTCCGTTGGGAAGCGTAGGGGGCCGACCATGGAGCTCCAACAAAGGCTGGTGCCGACGGTTCGATTGGACCTGCGTCCCCTGCTCATTCAGGCCGTCCGGCTCTTGCCCCTCTCGCAGATCGAGCTGCGACAACACTTGCTTCAAGAGTATCTGCAGAACCCTGCCCTGGAAGTCCAGTCCGACGAAGAGGGTCCCTCCCTGGACGAGCTCGCCGCGCCTCAGGCGCCCCCCGAGGGCGAACCCTCGACGGGTGACGATGACGAGTGGCTCTCCCAGGTCTTAGACGAGACCCGCTTCGAGCTGCCGAGCCCCATCGAGGAAAGGGAACCCGCCGAAGAAGACTGGATCTGGGAGCGTCGTATCGAGAGCCCCCGTACCTTGCTCGACCACCTGCGGTGGCAAATCGCCATGGCCCCCGTGGACGAGACGACGCGGTCGGTCATGTACTTCTTAGCCGAATTCATTAATCCCTCGGGCTACATCGAGGAGACCGAGGAGGAGCTGGCCGGCCTGGCCGGCGTCTCCGTCGAGGCCATCTATCGAGCCCGACAGCACTTACTCCGATTGGACCCCGTCGGCGTCGGCGCCCGCACGCTCCGGGAGTGCTTGATGGTTCAGCTGGAGGCCCTGGGCCAGACGGACACGGACGCCTACCGAATTCTACAAGAGGCCTGGGACGAGTTCGTTCAAAAGCGATGGGACGACTTAGTCCGGCGGCTGGGACTGTCCCGAGAGGCGCTCCGGGCGGCCTTGGAGGTCATCTACCATTTGGACCCTCGACCGGCTCAGGCTTACACGGTCCATCAGCTCTTGTACGTCCATCCGGACGTGATCGTCCGGGAGCAAGACGGCGAATACGTCGTGGAACTCAGTCGAGCCGTCGTCCCGCGGGTGACCATCTCCCGGCGCTACTTGCGGCTTTTGCGGGACCGGCAGAACCTGTCGCCCGAGGAGCGGCAGTACATCCGGGAACGCATCCTGGCGGCCCGCCGTCTGCTCCGGACCCTGAATTACTGTGAGAGCACGCTCCTTCGCATCGCCCGCCATATCGTCCAGCATCAGCGGGCCTTCCTGGAGCAAGGCTTGTCCGGCCTGAAGCCCTTGAGCCTCCGGGACGTCGCCCGGGCCTTAAGCCTTCACGAGTCGACGGTCAGCCGGGCTGTCCAGCACAAGTACATGCAGACGCCTCGCGGGACCTTTGAACTCCGGTTCTTCTTCCAGCGGCGGGTCTCGACCCAGTCGGCCGCCCAGGAGGTGTCGGCGACGACGGTCAAATACCGCATCCGGGAGCTCATTCAATCGGAAAGTCCCCAGGAGCCCTTGACCGATGAGGCCCTGGCCCGTCTCTTGCGGTTTGAGGGCATCCAGATCTCCCGGCGGGCTGTCACCAAGTATCGCTTGGAGATGAGCATCCCCAGTGCTCGCCAGCGCCGTCGCATGCAGACTGCTTAATTCAGGCTGTCTGAGTGGGTTCGATGGCACCCCCAAATATCTTGAATGCGGAGGTATCCGGATGCACGTCGAGTATCAAGCGAAGGGCGTCGACGTCTCGACTGCCCTGACGACTTGGCTTCAGAGACGTTTACGGAAGCTGGAGCGGTACGACCCTAGCGTGCGAGTCGAGGTTATCCTCCGACGCAATCAAGAAAAGGGTCCCGTCGAGGCCGATTTGGTCGTCCATACGCATTGGGGCACGATTCAGTCGACTCGAGCCCAGGGGTACGACGAACGGACGGCCCTCGCGCGGGCGCTGACGAAGATCGATGAACAGCTCCGCCGCTTCAAGGAGCGACGGACCGTCGGCCGGCGGCGGGCCACGGCCGAAGCCGTTCAAGCCATCGAACGGCAAACGATGGTGCCCGAGACACTGGAGCCGCCTGTCCGACGGGTGCCCCTATCGGCGGTCCCCTTAATGACCCAGGAGGAAGCCGTCCAAAGCCTGTTGGACCGTGAGGAGACCTTCGTCATCTTTCGGGACCTGGAGAACGATGAAGCCCTTATGGTGGCCTACCGGGACAAGGACGACGCGATCGCCCTGGTCTCCTCCCGTGCGTGAGGCGCGTGTGTCCCTGAGCGAGTGGCTGATGCCTGGAGCAGTCCGTTTCGGCCTCCACGCTGACGACGTCCCGACGGTCCTGGCGGCCATCGTGGATCACCTGATCGCCGTCGAGCCGCGCCTGGCGTCCCACCGCCAGGAGCTCCTCCGGCGACTCCTGGACCGGGAACGGATGGAGTCGACAGCCCTCGACAACCAGACGGCCCTGCCCCACTGCAAGATAGCCGGTCTGTCGGCCCCCGTCGTCTGCATCGACCGTTCGGAAGCAGGCGTCCCTTTCCGACCCGGATCGGGCGAACGGACCCACTTGCTCTTTACGATCGTGTCGCCCGAGGACCAGCCAGCGACTCATCTGAAAGTCCTAGCCGCCGTGGCCCGTTTTCTGCGAGACGCTCAAAACGTCCGGGCTGTCCTGGGTGCGGCGTCTTCGGCCGAGGTCCTCGAGTACATCCAAAGGTGGGAACGGTCTACATGAGGCAGGCGGGAGGTCTGGAGATTAGATGTGGGGGACCGATTTGGCGGGAGTCGGAAATCAGGGAAAACTTGAGACCGGCCCCCGACCTGGGGTCTCGAATATCGAACACCCAAGACCTAACGACCAAAATTTCAGTCTACAAGACACTACCCCATGAGGACAGAGCCTTACCTGGGTCGCGTATCCGTCCGGACCCTTGTCCAGGCTTGCCCGTATCCCCTCCGTCCCCTCGTAGACGTCGACCCCGACGCGGTCGTAGAGATCGAAAGCTACATGCACCGACCCGGCCTCTTGCTGGCCGGCTTCCGACCGCCTGATGAAGTCGAGCGTCACGTGTTGGTCTTCGGATGGGAAGAGTTCCTGTTTTTGCGGCGCCATCCCTCCGAAACTCAGCAGGCGTGGCTCCGCCTCTTGTGGTCCTGCCGTCCACCCCTGGTCATCGTCGGGGCGGACGCCGAGATGACCGACGCCTTCTTGGACGGGGCCGTCGAATCTGGAGTCGCCGTCTACGCTAGCACCAGTTCATCCCGGGCCATCTTGGCCGGTGGGTTCCGCTGGCTCGAACGCCTGGTCGTCCCATGGTTCCGCATCCCCGGGAACTTGGTCGAGATCTTCGGTCTGGGAGTCCTCATCATCGGCGAGAGCGGTATCGGTAAGAGCGAGTGTGCCCTGGACCTCCTCGGTCGGGGCCACCGTCTCGTCGCCGACGACGCCATCGAGGTCGCCCGCTTCCAAGACGGGACCCTCCTGGGCCGGGCGCCCCAGGTCAGTTATGGTCTGCTCGAGATCCGGGGCCTGGGGATCCTGGACGTCCGGTTTTTATTCGGCGTCCTGGCCGTCCTGGAGGAAAAGGCCATCGACTTAGTCGTTCAGCTCGTGTCGGCGTCGGCCATCGGCGACATCGACCGCCTGGGGACCGAGGTCGAATTCTACACCCTTCCCTACGACTTAGGGTCCGTCCCCATGATTCGCTTACCGGTCGTCCCGGGCCGGAACCTGGCCGCCCTTATCGAGACGGCTGTCCGGTGGTACATGCTCCGTCAGCGAGGCTTCCAGGTGGGCCCGCGCCTGATCGAGTACTTCGACCGCATGGCCCGAGGCGAGCCCCCGGACGAAGACCCCCAATAAGCGAAGCTCAGTCCTTAGGTCCTGAACGAGACTCTTAGGACATGACGGAGGGCGCTCTCCAAGTCCGGGAACTGAAACGTGAATCCACTGTCTAAAAGCTTCGTCGGGAGGACCCGCTGACTCGAAAGGAGGAGCTCATCCGCGACCTCGCCTAAGACGAGACGGGCGGCAAAGGAGGGGATCGGCAGGACTGTCGGCCGTCGGAGGACCCGACCCAGGGTCTTGGTAAACTCATAATTCGTGACGGGATGAGGCGAGACGGCATTGACGGGTCCCCGGAGCGTTTCCGTCTGGATGATATGGAGGACAGCCCGTACGTGGTCGTCGATGGTGATCCAGCTCCAGTACTGCGTGCCGTTGCCGACGACCCCCCCGAGGCCCAACCGGAAGGGGAGTAACATCTGCCGGAGGGCCCCCCCAGCGGCGCTCAGGACAATACCCGTCCGGAGATTCACGACCCGGATGCCGGCCTGGACCGCCGGCCCCGTAGCCGCCTCCCACGCTTGGGCGACCTCGGCCAGGAAGCCCCGGCCAGGGGGACTTTCCTCCGTCAGGGTCTCGTAGCGGCGGTCCCCGTAGTAGCCGATGGCCGAGGCAGCCACGAGGACCCGCGGCGGTCGGCTAAGTCGGGCCAGAGTCTCACAGAGTAAATGAGTCCCCCGCACGCGACTCTCCCGGATGCGGGCTTTTTTGGCCACCGTCCAGCGGCCCTGAATCGATTCACCGGCCAGGTGGACCACGGCGTCGTGGCCCTCGAGGCCGGAGGCGTCGATCATGCCGGCCTCGGGGTCCCAGCGGACGATAGACTCATCGGGGGCCGGCCTCAGCCTCGAATGAGGCCGGACCAAACGCGTCATTTGATGGCCCTGGGCCTTCAGAAAGGCCACGAGGGCGGAGCCGATCAGACCCGTCGAGCCCGTGACCAAGACATTCATCGGTGCCCTCCCTACGGCTGAGCAAACAGTGTAGACCGCAAGCCGCGGGATCGGCAATCTGGGGGGTTCGGGAATTCGGCCGTTGGGCATCCGGCATCTTGCATCCTACATCCGGCATCCTGTATCCTGCATCTTGCATCTCGGGAGAGGGGAGGCGTGCTATGAATGTATCGCCCTTCCGGAACGAACCGTTCATGGACTTTTCGAGCCCGGAAAACCGTCGTCGCATGGAGGATGCCCTTCGCCAGGTTGAGGCCCAACTCGGCCGGGAATACCCCTTGATCATCGGGGACAAAGAGATCTACACGGATGAAAAGCTCTACTCTTACAATCCCTCCCAAAAGGACCAGGTCGTCGGCATCTTCCAGAAGGCCCAGCCGGAGCACGTGGACCGGGCCCTGGAGGCCGCCTGGGCCGCCTTCGAGACCTGGCGGTGGCTCCCGCCCGAAGAACGGGCGGCCGTCCTCTTCCGGGCCGCTCGCCTGGCCCGGGACCGGAAGTTCGAGCTCATCGCCTGGCAGGTCTTTGAAGTCGGCAAGAACTGGGCCGAGGCTGACGCCGACGTGGCCGAGAC
>JANXAA010000550.1 GCA_025061865.1 Acidobacteriota bacterium
CCCCAATCGCACGCTCTTGAGCCTCCTCCCCCTGGCGATGCGCCTGGCCGGCCCCCGGGAGGCCGTCTGGCACGGGATCATCCGACGGAACTATGGGGCCAACTATTTCATCGTCGGTCGAGACCACGCCAGCCCGGGTCGAGACTCGACGGGTCGGCCCTTCTACGGGCCCTTCGACGCCCAGGCATTATTCGCTCGCTTCGAGGCCGAGATCGGCGTCCGGATGATCGCCTTCGATGAGGTCGTCTACCTACCCGACGAAGACCGCTACGAAGAAGCCCGCCGGGTCCCGCCGGGTCGACGAGTCTGGTCCCTCTCGGGGACCCGGGTCCGGGAGGATTACCTGGCCCACGGCCAGCCCCTGCCGGCATGGTTTACCCGGCCCGAGGTTTCTGACATCCTGGCTCGGGCGTATCCGCCCCGTCACCGGCAGGGCTTCTGCGTATGGTTGACGGGCCTACCTGGCGCTGGCAAGTCGACCCTCGCCGAGGCCCTGACGGCCATGCTCTTGGAACGGGGTCGGCCCGTCACCCTCCTAGACGGTGACGAGGTCCCGACCCTCTTGTCGAAGGGCTTGAGCTTCAGCCAGGAGGACCGGGACGTTCCCATTCTGCGGATCGGCTTTGTCGCCGCCGAGGTCGTCCGCCACGGGGGTGCCGTCGTGGTGGCCGCCGTGAGCCCCTATGCGGCTACACGGGACCGGGTCCGGGACATGGTCGGCCAGGACCGCTTCATCCTGGTTTACGTGAATACACCCCTAGAAGTCTGCGAACAGCGAGACGCTAAGGGCCTGTTCGCCCGGGCCCGGCGGGGCGAAATCCGGGGCATCCCGGGGATGGACGCCCCCTACGAGCCGCCCCGGTCGCCCGACCTCGTAGCCGACACGGTTCGGCACCCGTCCGAGGCAAACGCCCGCCACATCGTCGAATACCTGACCCGACGGGGCTTCCTGTCCGACGAGGTGGGCTGAGAAGTTTCCCGAAATTCATAGAACCCCGGTCTCAGCATGGGCCGATGTCCACGCTGTCCTGATGTGACAAGGGCCCCCTCAGGGGACCTACAATATCCC
>JANXAA010000551.1 GCA_025061865.1 Acidobacteriota bacterium
TCGGGAATGACCGAGTCGTCGGCCCCGTCGACGAAAGTCCCCAGCAGGACGGTCTTGGCGGCATACTCAGGAAAATAGCGGGCGATCCAAGCCCGGTGCCAGGGTTCCATGACGAGGACCCAGTCGGCCTCAGCGAGCCAGTCGGCCGTCAGGGGGCGGGACCGGTGACCGTGTAGTGATAGACCCGAGCTGGCCACGACCCTTTGGGCCAGCTCAGAAGCCGGTTGGTCCGGCCAAGCCATGATGCCAGCGCTCTGGACCTCGTGGGGAACCTGCCGTTGCCGAAGCCGGTGCTTCAGGTAGACCGCCGCCATCGGGCTTCGGCAGAGGTTCCCCGTGCAGACGACCAGAATCCGCAAGACCTTCCCGGTGTCTTCCATGGAGATGGCTCCACCCGAGAATTTCGGTGTCAGGTGTTCGGCGTTGGCCGTCGGGCCTTCCGGGGTTGGGGAAAGCCGGGTCCCCGCCCCCGACCCCGAAAACCTCACACCCAGCATCCAAGACCAAACATTTTGCATCTCGTCAACTACCGCTTAAACAGCAGGAAGAGGGCCAATAAAAACATGGCCGCCGCCACGACCCAGCCCAGCCACGTCAAGAGGGATGTCGTCTCCGAACGGACCCGGACGACCGCCTTGGGGGAAGGACCGCTCGGCGCCGGGACGGGACCGACCTGGAGGGACCAAGTCTCCTCGACCTGGTCGTATAGGAGCGATAGTCCGACCCGGGCCCGCTGGAGCTTCCGTAAGGCCCGGCTCAGACGCCGACGGATCAAAGCTTCCAGCGAGGCCAGGCCCTGCAAACGGGCCAACTGGCCCTCGTAGACCTCTGATTGGTCCAGCATGGCCCGAATGCGCTCGACAGTCTCGGGCGGCAGATGCTGGACCCATGTATCGGGGTGGGCTCGCTGGAGGCCCAGGACCTCCCGGGCCAAACGGGACATGAGGTACCGACACAGGGCCGCAATTACGATCAACCGGTAGGCGACCCGGGCCTCGACACTGACCGAGTCTCGCTGGAATCCCATCTGGA
>JANXAA010000552.1 GCA_025061865.1 Acidobacteriota bacterium
ACGGTACTGGCTTCTTCTGGGCAGCTCGGTGAAGGTCGGACGACCGGTCGTCGCCATCGCATACGGTCATCATGCGGCCATCGACTTCCTGCCGTTCCGCTAGGGCGTTCTCACGTACCCTGTCCTGACCCGCTTCTCGACGGGCACCCGTTGGCGTCGCATCCTGGCGAGTATGGTCGGGGCGGGCCTGGGCGACGGCCTGGCGACGGCCCTGTACTGCCAGTGGTTCTTCCCGTGGGAGGTCGTCCTGACGCTGGGGGTCCTAACAGCCTCTTGGATCGGTCTTGGTCTTTCCTTTCGCCGAGTCGTCTCGGCGTGGTTCCGACGACGCCATCGGATGAGCCGGGGGCGCTTTCAATCCGGCTGGTGGGCCTGCGTCGGGCTCTCCCTGATTTTCCAGCGGCGGACTTTACGGGACTGGAGCCTGTGGGCCGTCCTTTCATTCGCCATCGTGACCCTAAAATACGTCGGATTGATCCTCTTGTACCACGGATGGGTCACGGCATATGAAGCGGCGTCTGTTCCGGTCCCGACCCTCTTCAAGGCCTTGGTGGCATCTGAGCTGAGTCGGGAAATCCCCCTCCATGGCTGGCTCCACCTGGGCACGTGGGAGATCGCGTGGCTGGCCGTGACGGGTGCGGAGGCCCAAGCACCGGTCGCCCTCCTCACGCATATCACATATGAGGCCGTAATCCTTTTGAGCGCCCTCCCGGCGGCCCTGTACTTAGCCCTCCAGCGGTCTGGCCGCCATTGGCCCCATATGCCGTCCCGAGTTGCCCCGGCCTCCGAGATTCGTTAATTTGTGGACCTTGGGTCCTGAGTGTCAGGGGTCAGGTTTTTAGGCGTCGGGGATCGGGGGATTAGCGGTCTGAGAAAAGCCCGATCCCAGATCCCTGGCCCCCGGCTCCGAATCCCCAACGCCGGACACTCGACGCTTACCCCAACACTCATTTCGGAGGCATTCCGATGGAGGAGGTGCGGCTCACGCAGTTGTGCGCCGCCGGTGGTTGAGCCACCAAGCTAGGTCCGG
>JANXAA010000553.1 GCA_025061865.1 Acidobacteriota bacterium
GTAGATCTCTTCCACATGGCGGAGATAGGCCTCCGGGTGGCATAGGGCCTCGATCTCGGCTTCCGACAAGTAGGCTCGGACAGCTTCGTCTTCCGTTAGGGCTCGGACAAAGGGAAGGTCCTCTTCCCAGACTCGCATGGAACAACGCTGGACTAATTCGTAGGCCGTGATCCGGTCCAGGCCCTTTCGAAGAAGGGCGACCAGGACTCCGCTGGAATAGATGAGACC
The DNA here is from genome assembly GCA_025061865.1 of Acidobacteriota bacterium. Classification (GTDB taxonomy): domain Bacteria; phylum Acidobacteriota; class HRBIN11; order HRBIN11; family HRBIN11; genus HRBIN11. The sequence continues at coordinate 229 of JANXAA010000553.1, forward strand.
GCGCGTAATCTCCATATTTTGCCGAAGCCGTTCCGGATAAATGCGCATATGCTCGATGATCCAAGCGAGGCGCTCCAGCATGTAATCGCACAAGATAGAGGCATCCGGCAGGATGACCCGCTCGACCGAAGAGTGACTGATGTCCCGTTCATGCCAAAGCGCTATGTTCTCCAGGCCAGCTTGGGCGTAAGCCCGGAGGAGCCGGGCCAGACCGCACAGTCGCTCAGCGACGATAGGATTGCGCTTATGGGGCATGGCTGAAGAGCCCTTCTGACCCCGTCCGAAGGGTTCCTCTGCCTCCCGGACCTCGGTCCGCTGGAGGTGCCGGACTTCCAAGGCGACCTTCTCGACCGAAGCCCCGATCAGGGCCAACGTGTTCAAGTACTCGGCATGCCGGTCGCGGGGGACGATTTGGTTCGATATGGGCTCTCGCTGAAGGCCCAACTTAGCGCACACGTAAGCCTCGACCTCGGGCGGGACGTGGGCATAAATACCGACGGCGCCCGAGACCTTCCCCACGGCGACTCGACCACGAGTCTCTATGAGACGGGCCCGGTGACGACCAAACTCTTCGTACCAGAGAAGAAACTTAAGCCCTAGGGTCATCGGCTCGGCGTGCACACCATGGGTCCGACCGACACAGAAGACAGCCTTGTAATCAAGGGCCTTTTGTCGTAAGACCTCCCTCAGGCGGTCGACCCGACGAAGGAGCTGATCACAGCTCTCTCGGAGCTGAATGGCCGTCGCCGTATCCAGGACGTCCGACGACGTCAGGCCCAGATGGATAAAGC
>JANXAA010000554.1 GCA_025061865.1 Acidobacteriota bacterium
TGGACTTCTTCCGGGCCTGGATAAAATCCCATGGATGGGACGCCGACCGTCTCCGGGGCTTACGATGGGCTACCATCGGGCCGGCCACGGCCGAGCGTCTGCGGGCGTGGGGATTCGAGCCGGACTTAGTGCCGCCCGACGTCTATCAAGCGGAGGGCCTTATCGAGGCCTTTCGCAAAGTCGCCTTGACCGGACGGCGGGTCCTCCTGGCCCGGGCTGAGGGCCGCCCCGTCCTGGCCGAGGCTTTGCAGTCGATGGGTGCCGAGGTTTGGGAATGGCGGCTGTATCGGACCGTGCCGTATCCCGCGGACCGTCTGCGTCGTCTTCTCCCCTGGCTGGAACGGGTCGGTTGGGTCACTTTCACGAGCCCCTCGACGTTCCGCAGCTTCCTGGACTTCCTGCGTTCGGCCTACTCACCGGAGGCGGTCGTCTGGTGGCCGCATGCCCGCCAGATCGCCGTCATCGGGCCCGTGACGGCTGAAGCCCTGCTCCGAGCCGGCTGGCCGGTCCACGTCCAAGCCAAGCAGGCGACGCAGACGGCCCTGGTCGAAGCCCTCGTCGCTCGCTGGCACACCGACCGGTAGGAGAGCGAATGGCGAAGGATACTTGCATCTTGTATCCTGCATCTTGTATCCTGCATCCGGACGACCCCGCTCTAAGCGAGCGGGCTTGGATCCGCATGGAGGTACGACGCCGACCGGGGAGGTGCCATGGCGGTGGACTGGAACGTCCTTCAGCAAGCCCAGTGGCTGTGCCGTCCCATGGAGATTCCGCCCCTGGTCCAGAATCCTCACGGGTATCGGTTCTCGGTCGATACGGTCCTGCTGGCGCAGATGGTCCGTCTGCCGGCAGATTCCACGGTCGTCGACCTGGGGACGGGCTGTGGCGTCTTGCTCATCACGCTGGCGCTTCAGGACCCGACCTTCCGCCGAGCCATCGGCATCGAGCTCCAAGCCTCCCTGCTTCGCCTGGCCAAGCGGAATGCCTACCAGTGGCGTCTCAAGGAGACC
>JANXAA010000555.1 GCA_025061865.1 Acidobacteriota bacterium
ATCGGGCTTCATGCCGCCTTTCATGCCGACGGCGTCTGGCGGGACCGCCTCATCCGGTGGGTCTCCCGGTGGGCCCTGGCCGGGATGATCTGTATCGGCCTCGGGACCCTGGGATATCTCCTGGTCTTGCCCGACCATGCCCGGCTGAATATGGTGCGGGCGCCCATGCTGGTCATCATGACGGTCCTGAACTTTGGGGTCACGCTGGTCGTCATCGCTGCTTTGGCCCTGGGTTACATCGCCGGCCACCGATGGGTCACGCCCCCGAGTGCTATCCTGCTGTTCATGGCCGGTGTCCTGGCCATCACGACGGGGGAGTTCGTCCGAGAAGGTTCTCGGAAGCCTTATCAAATCGATGGGTATATCCTGTCGCCGGGCGTTCGTGTCTCGAATGTGCCGCTGTATCATGAGCGGGGTTTTATCGACCAGACGCCTTGGCTGGCCTTTTACCTACGTTACCGATGGCCTGACCTCGACCCGAGGCGTCCAGATCGATGGACCGACGACCAGCGGGTTCACGTTGGGGCGTCTATCTTTCGGTACCACTGTGCTGGCTGTCATGCCTTGACGGGCTATAACGGGATCCGACCCATCATCCGACCCTGGACGCCCGACCTCATCCGAGAAGCCGTCCGGCACTTGCATCGGACGAATCCGGCGATGCCACCCTGGTTAGGCAACGAAGCTGAGCGAGAGGCCTTGGCCCAGTACTTGATCCGCCTTCAGGAGGGCTTTGTCGGGGGTGCGACTCCATGATTGAAAAGGCCTTTGAGAACCGCCGTTTTCTCCAAAGCCGGGCCGCCCGTCCCCTTCGGATCCTTGCCGAGTACCTGGAACCCCTGAGCCGGTTCGAGCACTACCAGGTCGCCAATACAATCGTTCTGATGGGTTCTTCCCGTCTGCGCCCCCCGGACGTCGCCCGGGCCCGTCTCCGCCAGACTGAACAGGCGTTGCAGGCGGACCCGACGGACCTGACACTGCGGTACCGGTATGAGGTCGCTCGGGCTCA
>JANXAA010000556.1 GCA_025061865.1 Acidobacteriota bacterium
GTCTACCATCAGGTCCCGCCCTACGTCGTGCCGTCCTTCGTCGTAGATATTTCGGACGTATGGGACTTGAAACTGCAGGCCGTCCTGGCCTACCGGTCCCAGTTCTTTGACGATCCCCAGAACCCCCAGCCGGAGACAGCCCTGAGCCGACCAGACTTTCTCGGTAGGTTAGAAGCCCGCGCCCGATTTTACGGGTCCCTCATCGGGACCAAGTACGGTGAGGCCTTTGTTTTGAAGGAAGTCATCCCCGTTCGAGACCTCGTGGCCCTGCTTCGGCCGCCGGAACGGCGACCCCAATGACAGACAGACCGAAAGGCCAACCCCGCATGACCGCTCGCCGCATCTCCCAAACGAAGATCCTCGTCAGAAAGCGATTCAACCACGACGGCAGGGGCCGGAGGTCTAAACGCGGCGGGTCATAGATCAGCCGCCGGGTCAGACGGCGGAGGACGGCCACAGGGAAAAGGAGGCTGTTGACGTAGTCGACTCGCTGGGGAGACCATCCCGTCGCCGTCAGCTTCTGCCGGACCTCGGCGGCCGTGTAACGGCGCTTAGTTCCGCCAGCGACGTCATGTTTCGTCCACAGCCACCTGTAGGCGGGTAGTTGCAAGAATAGCCAGCCACCGGGTCGGATGACCCGTCGGAATTCCCGGAGGGCTGCCTCGTCGTCCCACAGATTGCAGATCACGCTCAGCGAGAGGATGACGTCAAAGGAGGCCGCTGGAAAGGGGAGGGTCTGAACGGAAGCGGCGACCAGATGGATGTCGGTCCGGGTGCGAACCCGATCACGGGCCCATCGGAGGGCGGGGACCTCGATGTCGATGCCCACGACAGTCCCGTAACAGGCCAGGGTCGTCAGATGGCCCCCTGTCCCACAGCCGGCGTCCAGGATTCGACTCCCAGGGGGTGCATGTCGTTGAAGCCAATCCGCCACCAGG
>JANXAA010000557.1 GCA_025061865.1 Acidobacteriota bacterium
GCCCAGTAGGGACCCTCGTGTTCCCATTCGGGAAACCAGAGTTCTTCCGTCGAGTAGTACATCAGGCGCATGTCGAAAACGCCGGCATGATTCACCAGGCACCGGAATCGGTCCGGCCACTGCCCGGCGATCCAGTTGATCATATAGCCCCCGTAGGAGGCCCCGAGGGCGCAGACCCGCTGACCGTCCATCCAGGGATAGCGGGCCAGGGCAGTGTCTAAGCCCTTCATGAGGTCCTCCAAGGGCTTACCGCCCCAGTCGCCCCGGATGGAGTCCGTAAAAGCCTGGCCGTAGCCCGTCGAACCGTGAAAATCGACCATGGCGACGGCGTAACCCGCGCCGGCATAGACCTGAGGATTCCAGCGGTAATGGAATTCATTCCCGAAAGAACTTTGCGGGCCACCGTGGATGAGGAAGGCGACGGGATACTTCCGAGACGGGTCGAAGTCGACAGGCTTGACGACGTAAGCGTACACGGTCTCGCCGTTCCAACCCCGGAAGGTGAATTGCTCGGGTTCCCCCATCCGGACGGCGGCGAGCCGCTCGGCATTGATCCGCGTGACGGGCCGCAAGTCCGAACCGTCGGGCCGGACCGTGTACAGCTCGACGGGTGACCGCAGGTGGTCGAGTCCAAAGAGGATACGAGCCCCAGCCAGGGCCGGGGCTCGTACGTGGCCGTCTCGGACGACCGTCCGGCCCCGACCCGTCGAGACGTCCACGGCCCACAGGGAGACCTGGCCGAGGTTTTCGGTGGTCGTGTAAATCGTCTTGCCGTCTCGCGACCAAACGATCGTCTGGGGCGAGCGGTCCCAATCCTCGGTCAACCAACGTTCCGGGCCTTCGGGCCAGGCCCGAAGGACGAT
>JANXAA010000558.1 GCA_025061865.1 Acidobacteriota bacterium
CACAGCCGAAACAGATGTTTACCTTGATAAAGCAAAAACGTACGTGCTATACTGGACTGGTCAACTACCGAACAAAACAGGAAAGGAGACAATGCCATGTCAGCAGAACGCCCTGGAGCTGTCACATTCAAAGGACAACCGTTGACTCTCGTCGGACCCGAGCTGAAGCCGGGCGACAAAGCCCCTGACTTTACCATCATCGACCAGTCCCTGCAGCCCGCTTCCCTGAAGGACTACGCGGGCAAGATCGTCCTCCTCAGCGTAGTGCCCTCTCTGGATACGAGCATCTGCTCGGCGCAGACCAAGCGGTTCAACGAGGAAGCGGCGAAGCTGCCAGAGGATGTGGCTATCCTGACCATCAGCATGGACCTGCCTTTTGCGCAGGCGCGTTTCTGCGGCGCAGAGAACATCGACCGCGTGAAAGTGCTTTCCGACCATCGTGACGCCTCCTTCGCGCAAGCGTACGGCACTCTGGTCAAGGAACTAAGGCTGGAGTCACGCGCCATTTTCGTGATTGACCGCGACGGGACTATCCGCTATGTCGAGTACGTGCCCGAAATCGCCAGCCATCCAAACTATGATGCTGCGCTAGAGGCAGTGAAGGCGTTGCTGTGAAGGGGTGTTTCTCATGCCCCTCTCCCCAGCGAGGGGAGGGGGGCTTTTTGCACGATGGAGATGGAATACTCTGAAAGGCAACTGGAGAAGACAGTGGGGCCCCTCTGGGAACGACCGCTCCCCTATAAATCTACGGGCTGGAGAGGTCTGCAGAGCCCGCCGTATCTGGAGCGAACACTTCCACCAGCCGAGCCTGCCATTGAGGAAAGAGACGAGGCT
>JANXAA010000559.1 GCA_025061865.1 Acidobacteriota bacterium
ACCTCGAGGGTGGTCTGCGTGCCTTTGGACTCTTCGATGGTAATCACGCCATCCTTGCCGACCTTGTCCATCGCTTCAGCAATCATCTTGCCGATTTCGGGGTCGTTGCCCGCGATGGTGGCGACATACTCAATCTGCTCACGCTCGGTAACGGGGATGGCGTGTTCCTTGATGGTCTCGACGGCTTTCGCGACGGCTTTCTCGATGCCGCGCTTGAGGGCGATGGGGTTGCCGCCTGCCGCCACGTAGCGCATGCCCTCGTTTACCAGCGCTTGCGCCAGCACGGTGGCAGTGGTCGTGCCGTCGCCCGCCACATCGTTGGTCTTGGACGCGACCTCGCGGCACAGCTGCGCACCCATGTTCTCCCACGGGTCAGACAGTTCAATTTCCTTTGCGACGGTCACGCCGTCTTTGGTGATAATCGGCGCGCCCCACTTGCGATCCAGCACCACGTTGCGCCCTTTGGGACCGAGAGTCACCCTTACCGCATTCGCGACCTTGTTCACACCGCGCTCAAGGGCGCGTCGAGCTTCTTCGTTGAACTTCAGCATCTTCGCAGGCATGCTCTCACCTCCTATTCACGAATGGCGTAGATTTGGTCTTCATCCAGGATTAGGTACTTCTTGCCCTCGTACTCGAACTCGTTACCGGCGTACTTCGAAAAAACAACGCGCTGCCCAACCTGTACGGTCATCGGCGCGCGTTCTCCGTTATTGAGCAAGCGACCAGGTCCAACGGCGACAACCTTGCCCTCCTGCGGGCGCTTCTTCGCCGTGTCGGGTAAGATGATACCCGCCTCGGTCTTCTCATCCTCCTCGAGCAGCTCAATCAC
>JANXAA010000055.1 GCA_025061865.1 Acidobacteriota bacterium
ATACCCCTAGGGCCGGCTTGTTTTCGTTATTGGAAACGCTCCTAGGGGGACTGCGTCTTGACCCCCGTTCCCCTCCCTACCAACACCGCACACCTAATACCGAACCCGGAGGTGGATCATGGCCCGGTGGCAAGATTGGTTGGTTCCCTCGGAAGTCCGGGACTGGTCCCTGGGACGGGAATTCATCGCCGGCTTAGCGAACTTCCTGACAGCCGGCTACATCATCGCTGTTCATCCGGACATCCTGAGTACGACGGGCATGGACCGACATGCTCTCATCGCTGTAACTTGCTATGCCAGCGCCTTGGGATGCTTCCTGATGGCCTTCTGGCCGAAAGTCCCCATCATGATGGCACCCGGGATGGGCTTGAATGCCTTCTTTGCCTTCACCATTTGTGGCATCCACAAGGTCCCCTGGACGACGGCCCTGGGGATCGTATTCCTGGCCGGCGTCCTGTTCATAGGCCTCACGGTCGGCGGCCTCCGGGAAGCGATCCTGCGGGCAATTCCCCTGTCCTTGCGGCTGGCGATCCCGGCCGGCATCGGCCTCTTCATCGCCTTCATCGGACTTCAGCACATGAAGCTCATCGTCGACCATCCAGCGACGCTCGTGACATTAGGTCCCTTGAGGAAGGAACTGGGCCTGGCCCTGGCGGGTCTCGTCGTGGCCTGCACCCTGGAGGCCCTGCGGGTACGGGGGAGCCTCTTGATTGTCATCCTGGCCATCACGCTTATCGCCATCAGTGCCGGTTGGGTCGAGCGACCGACGGCCTGGGTCACGCGGCCCCCTTCCATCGAGCCGGTATTTTTGAAAATGAACGTCCGGGAGGCCCTCCAGCCCATTCACTGGCTTCCCATCTTTGCCTTTATGTACGTCGCCCTCTTTGACGGCCTTGGGACGCTGACGGGGATCGCCTACCAGGCCGGTCTCGCCCGGAATGGGGAAATCCCCCGTCTGGGCCGAATGTTGATGGCCGATGCGGTGGGGGCCACAGCGGGGGCCATATTGGGGACTTCGACAGTGACGGCTTACATCGAATCGGGGGCCGGCGTGGCGGCCGGGGGCCGGACCGGATGGACGGCTCTGTTTACAGGCCTGTTCTTCTTACTGGCGCCCTTCTTTTCAGGTCTGATTGCCGTCATCCCGTCTTATGCCACGGCCATCGCTTTGGTCGTCGTAGGGATCTACATGATCCAGCATATTCGGGAGATCGACTTTACCCGTTGGGACGAGGGCGCCCCGGCCTTTCTGACGATCGTCCTAATGCCCCTGACGTATAGCATCGCTACAGGGTTGTGCTTCGGGATCCTGTCTTACCTGGCCCTGGTTCTACTCCTCCGTCGGTGGGAACGTCTGTCGCCGACATTAGTCCTCATTAGCTTGCTATCGGCCCTGTACCTGTACCTCTCGACTCGGGGCTTGGCCCACGCATGAAAATTCGGCCGTTCGGGAGTTCGGGGTTCGGTAGTTGGGCCGTAGGTCGGCGGACTGGGGCAGATTCAGTCGGGGAGGACTCAGGATGCGCCGACCCTGATGCCAGAAGCTGTGTCAAGGTCTCTTCGCTCTGCGGGAAAGGCCCAAGGATAGAAACCTCCCTGGGCCCGCTTCTCTAAGCCTCCCTAAAGGGAGGGTGTTGGAAATAGCTTGGAGCCGCCTTAGCCCTGCCCTTTCTCCCTTTGCTGCCGACGGCCTATCCGCCCATCTGCCGGACCCCCGAACTGCCGAACGCCCGGGCTCCCGAATTCCCGGATTCTCACAGCCAGTACTCGGCCCGATGGTTGCGGACTCGGACGGCGCCAGTCGCTGGATAGGCCCACACGGAACGTCCATGGTATCCGCCCAAGTCCTCGGCGACGACCCGGACATGATATCGCCGGAGACCCATGCGGACGGCTTCGGCCGTGCGCTGGCTGATCGAGCGCAGGACCGGGTGGGTGATATGGTGGAACATCATCGCACCGCCGATGAGCTTGGCCTGCCAGCGGACACCGGGAGTCGAACCGACGGCCTGTCGAAGCGCCTCCAGTAGGACGTCCACGGCCCTGTCGGCATACCGGCAGGGCATGGAGTCCTGGCCGTACGGCCCGGCGGGGAGCAGGATGTGGGCCAGGCCCCCGACCTGCCAGCGGTCCGACCATACGAACAGGCCGATGCAAGAGCCAAGACCCAAGGCCATCAAGTGGTCCGGCGCCCAGGCGATGGCGAACTGACCGATGCCGACGTGATGTCCGGTAGCCATAAGGGGCAGATAGGCAGATGGGTCTGATAAGTTTATAGGCTCAGTGCCAGGAACCCGACTGGGGTTCTCCAGAATCCATGGGTCACTCCGGAGCGTCGCCTCATGATAGGACCCATCTCCCGGAGTCTCTCTTTTATCTGTCCATCTGCCTGTCGACCCAGAAGACAGCCGTCCACTGGGAGAGTTCCAGACCTTCCCCGAGGAGCCGACCGACGAGGACGACCCACGTCCCCATCTCGGGAGCGACGAGGTCTCGCAGACGGGCCTGACAAGTCGCCGAGTCGTCGATGATGATCTCGGGAGCCGACGGGATCAGGACCTGGTTCATGGCACCGGCCACGGCCGTGAAGAACGTCCCGGCCATGATGTTACCCGCCTCCAAGAGGGCCGAGGTCCGGGCCGGCCGGTCCAGGATGAGAGAAAGAGGGCCTGGCATCCGGTCTTGATCGTCCATCATCCTGAGCCATCGGAGGAGCTGGATGGCCGTCGAAGGTGGCCATCCGACGACCCACAGCCGACAAGCCGATTCGTGCCCCCGGACGTAGACGATGACCTGGTCCGAGAGCCCTAACAAGCCCGGCGGGACGCCGGGTTGAGACCCCATGTGGTCCGTGACCCACCGCAGGGGCCGCCCGACCAACTGGGTCAAGGCCCCGACAGACTGCTGGAGCCAGAAGGGGACGAGGCCCCGGAGTATGTCCGACCGATACCCTGGGTCCATACCGGCCGTCCGATGTCTTGAGCAAATCGGCAGGTCGTACGATCTACCTCTCTTCTCTATTGGCCCACCTGCCTATCTGCCGACCCGCCTCTATCCGTCCGACCTACCCAACCGGTCATGTCACCTGGGGCGTCAGGTGCTGGCCGATGAATTCGACGTCCAGGAGGGGAATGACCTCCAGGGCCGGGCTCACAGTGATCCCCGAAAAGAGGGGAACCCGGCTGAGAGGCGGCTCGAGTCGTTGCACGACGCTCCGGTGTTCGCCCCGGATGTCGGCGACTGCCAATACGTAAAGGCCCTTTTCGTACTGAATGGTCAGCATGTAGTACTGATGCCGCGGCTGACCTGTCCCTTCACCTAAGACTTGGTCCATGAACAAGACGGGCGCGATGAAGCCGTCCTGGTACAGGACGGGGACTTCTTGGCGGTAGTGGATGGCCTCCCGAAGGTAGGGCGTCACCCGACGGACCCGGTCCATCGGAATGGCCATTTGATACCGGCCGTGACCGACGATGAGGGTGTCCAGGATCGAGAGCCGGCTCGGAATCCGGAGGGTGATGCGCGTGCCCCGGTCCCGGCGAGTCTCGATGCGAAGCGTCCCGCCCAAGGCCTCGACTCGATGGCGCACGACGTCCATCCCGATCCCCCGACCGGACACTTCCGTGACGGCTTCGGCCGTACTGAAGCCCGGAATCGTCACCAGCATACAGATCTCCTCGACGCTCATCCGACGGAGCTGGTCCGGCGTGACGATCCCCCGCTCCAGGGCCGTCTGGGCGATGCGCTCGACGTCCATCCCCCGGCCGTCGTCCAAGACGACGACCTGCATCCACTCGCCCCGCTGTTGGGCATGGATACTGATGTAGCCCTCCTCGGATTTGCTCTTCGCCCGCCGCTCGGCCGGTGACTCAATCCCGTGATCGACGCTGTTGCGGATCATATGGATAAAGGGATCCATCAAATGTTCGAGGACGGCCTTGTCGAGGGTCAGGTCCTCCCCCCGGGTGACCAGACGGACCCGCTTGCCCATCTGGCGGGCCAGGGCATCCGCCATCCGGCGGAGGGGCCCGATGAGGACCTCCAGAGGGAGCATCCGCAAGTCCAAAAGACCCAAGTAAAGCTGGCGGGCCAGAGCCTCGCTGTCCCGTAAAAGGGCCTCATCCTCTAAGGAAGCGATGGATAGCGAGCCCCGCAGGCGCTGGACCTGCATGAAGACAGCTCGCGCCAGGTCAAACAGCCGGTCGACTTCGGAAAGACGGACTCGGATCGTCGTCGGCAGGACGTCGGACGACGTAGGCTCGACAGGGACCTCCAGGGCCTGGCGTCGGACCTCGACCGCCTCGACGTCCGGAATTTGCCGTAAGGCGGCCTCGATAGTCGCCGCCTCGGCGTCGGACTCTATGACAAAACTCAGATGCCGGCCGACCTTCCCCTGCGTGATGTCCCCCGCCGTCGGTCGGGTCTCGATCAGTGAACCCAAACGCTGGAGTACCCGTAAAACGACGGCCCACCGAGCGGCCGGTAGAAGCGTGCCCTGCATCAGCGTGACGTGACCCTCCCACCGGACCCGGTCGGCCACGGCCGCGTCTGGCGAAGCCGATGGAGCCAAACTCGACCCAGACGACGTCACCCACGTTTCGGTCGACCCGTCTACCGGACCGACCTCCAAGGCTCCCGTCGGAACGGCCCGCAGTCGATCGACGATGGCCTGCACGGTAGTGTCTGGCGTCTGAAGCTCCGACGGCGGCCGCCGAAGGAGACTCCCCAGACACTCCAAGGCCTCGACCAGAGGTTCCAACCGCCTTGGGGCGTCCGATTGACGTTGGACCCACGTCAGGAAGTCCTCCATCGCGTGGGCCACCTGCTGGACAGACCCGAGGCCTAAAGAAGCCGCCATGCCCTTAATGGAATGCGCCCGCCGAAAGAGTTCAGCCCAGGCCTCCGGCGTCGACGCTTCGGCCAGCCGTCCGACCGTCTCATGCATCTCTCGCAGGTACTCGCCCGCCTCTTCCAGGAACATCCGAAAATATTTCTCGAAGTCTAGGCGCATCACTTATCGGCAATTCAAGAATTCGAGAGTCCGGCAGCTCGGGCATCCCGACTGCCACCTCGTCTCGGGACAAAACACCCCTCTGACTCCGCCCGGTCTGTAATATTCTGTAATATAAAGTCTGGCGTCTGGGTCCTTCTTACCCAATATCCAACCCCTGACACCCACCGCCCGGCTACGTCGTCTGCCCCGCCGGGGCCGTCTGCATGACTTGGTCTAATACGCGAATGACCTTCTCGGGGGCAAAGGGCTTGACGATAAAGTCTCGGGCACCGGCGGCGATGGACTCGATGACCAGGGGTTCCTGGCCTAGGGCACTGCACATGACGATACGGGCCTGGGGGTCAATGCGGAGGATCTCCCGGGTCGCTTCGATGCCGTCCATGACGGGCATGACGATATCCATCGTGATCAAGTCGGGCCGGACCTGCTTGTAGAGTTGGAGGGCCTCTTGGCCGTTGGTGGCCTCGGCGACGACCTCGTAGCGGCCCGTATTGTTCAGAATTTCCTTAAGCATATTTCGCATAAACATCGCATCATCGACGACCATGACCCGTACTTTCATGTGCCCCTCGCTCCAAGCTCCAAAGGCACCACCCCGTCCGTCGGAACCCCCGGAGTCAGCCGTGACGGGGCATCCTCCAGACCGTTGTGTTGCCTTTTGAGGTCATCTAAAGGAGTCCATAGGGAGCCCCACGGCGGACCTACCGGTAATCGGCTAAGGTCCGACTGAAGGCGACGACAGACTGGTCCAACCAGTTCAGGAAGGCCGGCACGTCCAGATGGAAGACGACCCGGCCCCCCGCCCACTGAGTGGCCCGTCCCATTAGGGGGATCGCCACATGCCCAGTCTCGACGGGGGTCATCTCGCTTTCCCGGACAGCCTGAACCCATGGCCCGACCCAGAGGGCGACTGGCATACGCACGCCCTCTAAGACGAGGACATAGTATAACAGATTCCCACCTGATTGCCATCGTTGGCCACCCAAGACCTGAGCCATGTCAACGACGGTCAGGACCTGGCCCCGGTACCACAGGCTCCCGACGATGAAGGGCGGCACCCGGGGAATCGGGTAGACCGACGGCTTCTGAAGGACTTCCCGGACCTGGCTGGCCGGGACGGCCCAATACTGGGGCACCCCGCCCTCTCCGACACCAGCGGCAAATACGAGGTACACGTCCATAAATGAGTCATCCGGAGGACCGGATTTCACAAAGCAAATTTCTGAATGGCCTCCTTCAGGCGCTGGGCGATGGCGGCCATGTCCTCGGCCGACCGCAGGTGCTCTTCGGTGGCCGCCGACTGTTCTTCCGTCGCCGCCGATACCTGCTCGGCGGCCGCCGCATTGTTTTCGGCAACGTGGTTGATTTCGTTGATATGCTCCAGGATGTCCTGCACGCCCTTCAACTGTTGGTTCGTCATCCCGACGACCTGAGTCGCCTGCCGATACGTCTGCTGAGAACTGTGGACAATCTGTTCGAAACGGCTCAGGCTGGATTGGAGGCCGCTTTGACTCTCGTCTGAATGGCGCACACTTTCCTCCATGACCTGGTACACTGATTGGCTCTGATGCTGAATTTCATTGGCCAAGACGCTGACCTCGTCAGCCAACTGGCGGGTCGAGTCGGCCAGCTTCCGGATCTCCTCGGCGACGACGGCAAAGCCCCGGCCCTGTTCACCGGCCCGGGCTGCCTCAATGGTGGCGTTGAGGGCCAGGAGGTTCGTCTGCTGAGCGATATGCTGGATATGGCGGACGGCGTCTGTGATAGACAACGCTCGCTGACCGAATCCATGGACATGGCGGGACGCTGTATGGATGCTTTCTCGGGTAGCCGATATGCGTTGAAGGAGCTGGCCGATGAGGTCGATCCCGCCTTGGGCGGCCTGGACGGAAGCCTCGGCCGTGGCGCAGGTCGTCTGGGACAGGTCGGCGATCTGCCGGGTCTGACGTTCCAACTGCTGAAGGAGGCCCTGGACCTGCTGAATCCGCTGGGCCTGAGCCTCCGCCCCGCGGGCGACGTCCTGCATCGTATTGGCGATCTCCTGAGCGCTGGTGCTGACCTCCTGGGAGGCCGCCCGGAGGTGGACGGCCATTCCATGGAGTCGATCGCTGGTGTGATGGATCTCCTGAATGAGCCGACGGAGCTCTACGACCATTTGATTAAAAGAATCCACGACCTGACCGACCTCGTCGCCGCTCCGGGGGTCGATCTGCACACGCAGGTCGCCGTCTCGGACCTGGCGGGTCGCCCGGGCCAGGTCTTGAATCGGGGGCAGGAGCCAGAAACGGGCCACTCCCCATCCCAGGCCGGCCGCCAAAAAGACGATGACGAAAGCCGGAAACAGGGACGCTAAGGTCACATACAGGGGACCGGCGCCCTCGACCTGAGGCAGGGTGTTTCTGAGAAAGCGGGATACGAAGAGGTCGAATACCAGGTAGCTGATACCGGCGACCAGGAGAAACGCTAACGTAAACTTCTTTTCCATTCACACCTCCCATACCAAGGTCGACCTCGGGTCCTCGGACTTTCAGGCGGGCGGACCGTCGAAACGGTCCCCGACTTGGGGCCTGAGGCCTGGGACCTCTACGCCGCGCCTTTGCGAAACACACGCCACGGCGGGGCTTCCGGGACCCAGGCCGCCTCCCCCACCGGCGGAATCCGCTCTACACTCCCCAGCACCAGCCGGCCCCCGGGTCGTAAGACCCGGTGAACCTCGGCTAAGATTTTATCGTGATAGCGAGGCTGGATGAAGATCAGGAGATGCCGGAGCAGGACCAAGTCTGCGACTTCGGAAGCGACGGGAAGTCGGAACACATCCCCCTGAATGAAGCGGACCCGCTGGGTCACGATGGGTCGAATTCGGTAGCGTTCACCCGAGGAAGCTGTCGGTTCAAAGAAATCGACCCGCTCGTCGTCTGTCACGTGGCGCAATTCCCGGGCCCCATAGACACCCCGTAGGGCCTGCCGCAGGTTCAAGCCGTCGATGTCGACACCGATGACATACCAGTCCACCGTCCACTGCCAGACCTGATGGCATACGATAGCCAAGCTATAAGCCTCCTGCCCACGACTGCACCCCAGGCTCAAGGCCCGGAAGGGCCGACCCGGAAGCCACGTCTGGAAAACGTGCGCTCGCAAGTACTCGAACACGCCGCGCTGGCGGAAAAACTCTGAGAAGTCCACCGTAAGGTAGGCAATGAGTTCCGAGACCTTTCCAGGATAAGCTGTAAGGAATTCCAAGAGTTCAGCCGACCCCCGGAGGCCCTGGCGGGCCATCCAGGTCTCCAGACGCCGCCGGAGCACGTTGGGCCGGTACCAGTCGAGGGCGATACCACTGACCTGTCGGAGGCAGGCCCACAGGTCAGACCCGGCTTCCACGTCCGCCTCTACCCGAGAATGCATGGGAGCGCCGGTCGCCATGGGAAGCCTCGCGAGAGGCAAGATACAAGATACAGGATACGGGATGCAAATGGACCCTCAGGTCCGGAGTATCGGGTCCCCCGTTTTCGGGAGAACGAGCCGTTGGGGTATCCCCCTTTAAACCCGGGACCTAATCCCGCATCTTGCATCCTGCATCCTGCATTTTGTATCCTTACTTACATCACGGAGGCGAGATGTGGTATATCCCATCATTCTTGTGATTTTTTTTCTTTCCGGGGCTTTGGGGTTGGGGTATCAGGTTTTGTGGAGCAAGTATCTCCTGGACTTTATTGGAGTGAGTGCTTACTCCTATGCGACCGTCCTGGCTGCCTTCATGGGGGGCCTCGCCTTAGGGAGCTGGCTATTGGGTCGATGGGCCGACCGGTGGGCCGTCCCGCTGAAGTTGTACGCTTATTTGGAGCTGGGTATTGGACTGTACGCCATCGTCTATTTGCCCCTGCGGGAGTGGGTCGCTGGACTCTACGCCCAGTGGGTCCGGTTCACGCCCGAACAAGCTGGGGCAGCCGTCGGCCTGTGGGCGAAGGTCATCGCCTCGGGCCTGCTCCTGCTTCCGCCGACGGTCCTGATGGGTGGGACCTTTCCGGCCCTGGTCCGCCATGCGACGGAGAGCCTCCGACGGGTCGGCCGGCGGGCGTCTCAGCTTTACGCCGTGAACGCCTTTGGAGCCGTCGTCGGGACCCTGCTGATGGCCTTCCTGTTGATGCCGGGCTTGGGCATGCGGGCCAGCCTGATGGTCCTGGCCCTGCTCAACGGGTTCGTTGCCCTGGTGGCCTTCCTACTGACTCGCATGGGCCTGGCGACAGTCGAAAGGGCGGCGGTGAGTCTCTCCGAAACGGAATCAGCGGTCTCGACCCCCGAGGCCGCACTTCCGGATGCCCTGAATCCCCGGGACCTAACGTCTGAGACTCGGTACTCGGCCGGGCTTATCCGCGTGGGTCTCATCCTGATCTTCCTCGAGGGCTTCATCGCCTTCGCTTATGAGATCGCGTGGACCCGGTTCTTCGGGGTCGTCCTGGGGTCGAGCAC
>JANXAA010000560.1 GCA_025061865.1 Acidobacteriota bacterium
CGCGCAGATTGTCGCGTTCCTAAAGGCGGCAGGCTTCCGCAAAGTGAAGAATCTGCAGGGTGGCATCCTGCAGTGGTCGGATGAGGTCGACCCCACTGTGCCGAAGTATTGAGATGTTCTCTTTCTCCTGCTGGGGGAAAGGGAAAGAGACCTTGACGTCTGTGAAAACTTGTGGTATACTCTATGGTGCACACAAGCAGTAGAGAGCGGGCGAGTGGTGAAATTGGTAGACACGCCAGACTTAGGATCTGGTGCCGAGAAGGCGTAGGAGTTCGAGTCTCCTCTCGCCCACCACTGCCCCGACAAGAGAGACGAGCGGGAGTAGCTCAGTTGGTAGAGCGTCTGCTTGCCATGCAGAAGGTCGCGGGTTCGAGTCCCGTCTCCCGCTCCAGACTACATCTGCTACCCTACAGATGCCTGCAGCACAAGATGTTGTGTGCTCTCTTTTGCCAGTCTAACGCAAGCAGAGGTTCTTCGTAGCCTGAGCCTTCCCCTGCATGGCAATGAGGAAGCCGCCTACCGAACGTCTGCTTGCGTAACACCGCTGAAAAGGCACACATCAGATACTGGCCTCTGTGGAGAGCGTCTGCCCAGGTCGGTCGTCTTCACCCCACAGTTTTCTCTTGTCCATTTCCAACAGGAACACTTGAAGTAAGGCGCGAATGTGTTTGCCAGCATACGAGCCGAAGGGGGGAGACCAATCATGT
>JANXAA010000561.1 GCA_025061865.1 Acidobacteriota bacterium
TGCCTGAGGTGGCGGATGAGAGTATCGCGCTGGTGGTCACCTCGCCTCCGTATTGGCACATCAAGAACTACGGTGTGCCCCATCAGATTGGCTATGGGCAGACGCTTCATGAGTACCTGTACGACTTGGCGCGGGTGTGGCGTGAGTGCTGGCGGGTGCTGATGCCAGGTAGACGGCTGTGCATCAACATCGGCGACCAGTTTGCACGCGCCGTGATTTACGGACAGTACAAAGTGATTCCGCTGCACGCCGAAATCATCGCGCAGTGTGAAACGGTTGGCTTCGATTATCTGGGGGCAATCATCTGGCAGAAAAAAACCACGATGCGCCCATCAGGGGGCGCGGTGGTGATGGGTTCGTTTCCTTACCCGCCCAACGGCATCGTAGAACTGGACTACGAGTATATCTTGCTGTTCCGTAAGCCAGGTAAGTCATCGCCAGTGGACGAGGCAGTGCGCGAGGCGTCGGCGCTGACCCGCGACGAATGGAAGACCTACTTCAGCGGGCACTGGCAGTTCGGCGGCGAGCGGCAGGTGCAACATGAAGCAATGTTTCCAGAGGAGCTGCCTCGTCGCCTGATTCGCATGTTCTCGTTCGTGGGGGAGACCGTGTTAGACCCGTTCGTCGGCAGCGGC
>JANXAA010000562.1 GCA_025061865.1 Acidobacteriota bacterium
TTATATCTGAACGGTTGCTTCTACACCTATTCTAGCCTCTGGCACTACTGGATGCACCTGAGGCATGGCGAGGGATATGAGCAACGTCTGATCGAAGCGGTCTACCAGAGCAGGCAGAGGCCTGAACTCAGCCCCCACCAGAGACTTGTTGGTCTCGCGGAACCCCTCACCCTAACCCTAACCCACCTTTCCCTGGCCTTGGACGATACCCCGGCTGGAGTTTCTTTGGGTCTCCACTTCCCAAGGGATAGCGTCCTTGCCTCAACAGGTATATCCCAGATACCTGCCCTTAGCCTCCAAACCGGGTCCATTTCCCTGAACCTCAGATACCTGGAGTCAGCCTTGGTCTGGCTACCTTCCTATCAAGCAGGAGAAAGCATTCGTGTGGTTTTGGATAACCCCAGGGGGCTTTACCTTGTTCTCGTAACCTGGTGATAGCTTGTCAGCCCATGGGATTGCTACAAGGGATGTGTGTGGTGTGTGCACGTGGGTACTACGGCAGTTATTACGGCAGTTGGGTTCGGAAATACCCGGAAAGACCTATGCTATACCGGAAGTAAGTGACGATACAGAAGGGACTTCCCGTAAGCCCTCACAGAATAACGGAACCCTTCTAAATGCCTGATAAGCGTGAG
>JANXAA010000563.1 GCA_025061865.1 Acidobacteriota bacterium
GTACCATACTGCAAGAGCCAGTTCCGTCATCAGGGTCTCCACATCGGGCGGAACTACCTTGTGTGTTCCGCTGAGGAAACGGAGCGCATACCAGTTCAGTTCAGGCAAGGTGCGCGTATCGAAACGCACATGCTGGTAGGTTTGGCTGGTGCGCTTATCGTGGACGCTTACCACGCGCAGCTGGGTGGCGTAGCGTCCCAGTTGCTGTCGTTTCCACAGGGCGTATTCGTAAGCGGTGAGGCTATGGTCAAACCGCACACGATACGCCTTGCCGTTGCGCGAAAGGCAAGCGTCTCCTAAAAGAGACCCGATGAGGACGGAATGAGCAGGCTCTGGCAGCATTTGCAACTCCTCGACTTCCCACGGGGTTACCCTGCTCAATCGGGGGAGAATTGAGCGAGGGCTTCTCCGTTATCAGCCGAATTTTACCTGAGAAGTCGCCTTCTCAGGGGCCCTCAATTTGAGCCGACATCGAGGTGCCAAACCCCGCCGTCGCTGTGGACGCTCGGGCAGGATCAGCCTGTTATCCCTAGGGTAGCTTTTATCCGATGAACCCTGGCGTGCCCACGCACAGCCAGAGGGTCACTAGGCCCGGCTTTCGCCTCTGCTCGAC
>JANXAA010000564.1 GCA_025061865.1 Acidobacteriota bacterium
GCTATCCCCGTGCTGGTTGCCCCTGCCGTTGCCGTGTTGTTTGCAGGCGAGACCTTCCTTGTTGAGGGCGTACCCCATGTGAATCTCGTGCTAACCTTCGACCACCGGCTAATCAACGGCGTGGGAGCAGCCGAATTCCTAAATGAGGTCGCCCGCAATCTGGAAAATGCCGAAGCGCTGGTAGCGGCGGAGGTATAATCCTGCGCCGATGAGCCGTAAATACGACTATCCCGATAGCCCGCTGTATCGGTTGCGCCACTCGGCGGCGCACCTACTGGCACAGGCGGTGCTGGAACTCTACCCCGGCACCAAGCTAGGCGTCGGGCCGCCCATCGAAAACGGCTTCTACTATGACTTCGACTTCCCCCAGCCCATCAGCGAGGAAGACCTACAGCGCATTGAGCAGCGAATGCGCGAAATCGCTGCACGCGAACTGGATATCGTGCGCATCGAGACCTCGCGCGAGGAAGCCGAGCGCATCATCCGCGAGATTGGGCAAGTGCCCTACAAACTCGAACTCTTGAACGCCATCCCCGAGGGGGAGACCATCAGCTTCTACAAGCAGGGCGACTTTATTGACCT
>JANXAA010000565.1 GCA_025061865.1 Acidobacteriota bacterium
GGATTTTCTGCAGTTGGGCGTCGCGGATTTTGGCATTCATGCGCTCGCTGCGGTCGTCCACTTCGACTCTCAAGCCGGCGGCTTTCAGACGGGCGGCCACTTGGTGGGCGTAGTCCAGATGGCGGTCGGCGATCGGGATCAGCACCGCCTGAACCGGAGATAACCAAACCGGAAAAGCACCGGCAAAGTGCTCGATCAGGACGCCCATGAAGCGTTCCATCGAACCGAGCAGGGCGCGATGGATCATGTAGGGGCGATAGGCCTTGCCGTCTTCACCGATGAACGTCAGATCGAAGCGTTCGGGCAAATTGAAGTCGAACTGGATCGTGCTGAGTTGCCACTCTCGGCCGAGGGCATCGATCATCTTGAGATCGATCTTGGGCCCATAGAAGGCCGCCCCACCGGGGTCGATCTCGTAGGACAGTCCGGCGCGGTCGAGGGCCATTTGCAGGGCCTGGGTGGCGTCTTCCCAGCGGCTGGGGTCGCCGGCCGATTTCTCCGGATCGCGCGTGGCGAGGTAGGCGTGGAACTCGGTCATCCCGAAAGCCTGCAGGATG
>JANXAA010000566.1 GCA_025061865.1 Acidobacteriota bacterium
AACTTCCCCCGGAGGTCCGGGAGCCATTGCTGAGCCAGGCCCGCCAGTTGCTGAGCCGGAAAGAGAGACTTCCGGCCCGGAAAATCGCCCTGATAGAGGCCCTGGGCACGCTTCCGGCCAGCGATGCCCTCCCCGGCCTTCGGGAGGCGCTGCGGGATGCGGATGCGGAGGTGCGCTGGGCGGCGGCGGAGGCGCTGGGGGAAATCGGCGACCCTCAGGCCCTCCCCGGCCTTCGGGAGGCGCTGCGGGATGTGGACCGGGAGGTGCGCTGGGCGGCGGCGGAGGCGCTGGGGAGAATCGGCGACCCCCAGGCCGTCCCCGGCCTCCTGGAGGCGCTGCGGGATGCGAATCAGTGGGTGCGCCGGGCGGCGGCGGAGGCGCTGGGGCGCATCGGCGCTCCGGCCCTCCCCGGCCTTCGGGAGGCGCTGCGGGATGCGGATGAGGATGTGCGCTGGGCGGCAGCGGTGGCGCTGGGGAGGATCGGCGACCCCCAGGCCGTCCCCGGCCTCCTGGAGGCGCTGCGTCATGCTTGGGGGGGGGTGCGCCAGGCTGCGGC
>JANXAA010000567.1 GCA_025061865.1 Acidobacteriota bacterium
TCCCGACATTCCCGCTCCCTTGGTAGAAGATCTTGTTCGCGATGATAAAAGCCGTATTTGAATCAAAGGAGAAGGGCGGCGCTTGTAAGTCCCGGGCTGCGAAGTCCCAAGCCGCCTGGCGGGTCGGGGCGGCTGCACAGTGGACCTGCCGTCCGCAGGGACCCGAGCCCGTGTTACAGTGAACACATACGAAGTTCTGGGGCGTGTCGGGCGTATGGTCGGCATGCTTGTCCCAGTCGGCGTCCCGGACGCCCGAGCAGTCTAAGACACAGTGGGAACCCGTCTGGGACTCGTTGGCGTTATAGCCCGTCCCGTCGGACGTCTGGCCACAGCCCCGGTCGGACGTCCAGAAAAATCCATACCCGACGCAGGAAGTCTGCAAGCGATAGATAGCAGCGATGTCCGCGTACGCCTCCCCCGAATTGCTGATCGTCCCGTTAGCGTCGTTGTCGTCTAAGCCGTGACCCCACTCGTGGTCTAAGACAGCGGCGATCTCGCCCGTGTTGCGACAGCCGCCTCCACTTCGATAGAAGTTCACC
>JANXAA010000568.1 GCA_025061865.1 Acidobacteriota bacterium
TGATGCGTTTGTCGAGTTCGACTTGGAAGCGTTCGAGCAGCATCCGACGTCGCTCGGGCGAGATGGACGGCCGGAACGCGCCCATGAAGTCGAGGAACTGCTTACCGGTCATGTTGTCCCAGAGCCGTACGTCGCCGGGAACGTACCCGACGTGCGCCTTGACCTCCGTCGACTGGCTCCAGCAGTCGAGGCCGAAGACATGGGCCGAACCGCTGGACGGGCGCAGGAAGCCCATGAGGACGCGGATCGTCGTCGTCTTGCCGGCGCCGTTCGGCCCCAGGAATCCGAAGATCTCACCGGGCTGCACCGTGAAGGTGAGGTCGACCACCCCACGCTGGGTGCCGTAGCTCCGCGTGAGCCGCTCGACGACGATCGGAGCATTGGCGGTCATCGTGTATCTCCTTCCGGCAGTCGCCTGGTCGCGCGCTCGAGTTCCTCGAGCCCCTCGTCGATCGCGACGATGAAGCGGCGCAGCACCTCCTTGCCGCGGGCGGAATCCCCGCCCCCCGGTGGCGCGAGGGCG
>JANXAA010000569.1 GCA_025061865.1 Acidobacteriota bacterium
TGGGTGTCAGGTAAGGGACTTGACTCAATCCCCGACACCCATATGGGAAATGAGGGGCTCAAGACAGATGCCCTTTATGATGGCGGAACGGCAGTCTAAGGTCATTATAGCCGTGACTCACGGGGCAAACGGCGAGGGGCAGATAGCGAATAGCGAACAGTGCATGCGATTCGCCGTTCGTGAATCACCCTTCGCTTATGCGGGTGCCCTCTCGGCGGTGGTGCGCCCGGAGGGACTTGAACCCCCAACCTTCGGGTTCGAAGCCCGACACTCTATCCCGTTGAGCTACGGGCGCCCTCAAGGAATTCACAAATCCGTCGACTGACTTCGTGAGAATGCTGACCCGACCGACTTTTCCGAACCCCAGGCCGGACGATTTTTCAAGCGACGGGCCTATCTACCTTAAGGATATTTAAGACATCAAGGATATTTAAGACATCGTCCTTCCCGGGCGTGGGAAAAGGCCCGTCCACCGTCCTTCTCAGGGAGTCACGGGCTATAACCCCACCTACACATC
>JANXAA010000056.1:0-1608 GCA_025061865.1 Acidobacteriota bacterium
TCTCCCCATCCTCCCCCTGCGGGACGCCGTCCTATTCCCCGACTTGGTCATGCCCCTCGTCGTCGGACGAGAAAAGTCCATTCGCTTGATCGACGACGCCCTCAAGGGTGACCACATCATTGGTGTCGTCACCCAAAAAGATGCCCAAGTCGAGGACCCTACGCCGGGCGACCTCCACGAGATCGGTGTGGCCGCCCTTATCACCAAGATGATCCGTATGCAGGACGGGACCCTGCGGGTCATCGTCCAGGGCCTGACCCGTATCCGCATCCGGGAGCTCATCGCCCTGGACCCCTACTTCAAGGCCCGTGTCCGGGTCCTGTACGAAGACTATAGCCCGTCGGTCGAGCTGGACGCCCTGATGCGACAGGCTAAGGAGCTCTTCGAAAAGCTGGCCGAGATGGTCCCCCACATTTCTTCGGACCTCGTCAACGTCGTCCGGAACATCGACCATCCCGGTCGGCTGGCTGACGTCATCACCCACAGCTTGCGGTCCGTGACGACCGACGAGAAGCAGGAGATCCTCGAGCTGGTCGAGATCCGGGCCCGTCTCGAACGGATTATTTATATACTCAAAAAGGAAATTAGCATCATCGAGGTCCGTCAAAAGATTCAGTCTGATGTAAAGAATGAAATCGACCGGACCCAACGGGAGTACTGGCTCCGGGAGCAGTTGAAGGCCATCCAGAAGGAACTCGGCGAGTACGACGACCGCCAGACGGAAGTCGAGGAGTTCAAGGAAAAGATCGAGAATGCCAAGATGCCCGAGGAGGTCCGCAAAGTCGCCGAGAAGGAACTCAAGCGGCTTCAGAAGATGCACCCGGCGTCGGCCGAGTACATCGTCGCCCGGACGTATCTCGAGTGGTTGACGGAGCTTCCCTGGTCGGTCGAGACGGAGGACAACTTAGACGTCAAGCATGCCGCCCAGGTCTTGGACGAGGACCACTACGATCTTGAGCAAGTCAAGAAGCGGATCCTCGAGTACCTGGCCGTCCGTCAGCTGAAGAAGGACATGAAGGGACCCATCCTGTGTTTCGTCGGCCCGCCGGGCGTCGGGAAGACGTCGCTGGGGCGGTCCATCGCTCGGGCCTTGGGCCGGAAGTTCATCCGCATCTCTCTCGGCGGCGTTCATGACGAGGCCGAGATCCGGGGTCACCGGCGGACATATGTGGGGGCCCTGCCGGGCCGGATCATCCAGGGTATCCGGCGGGCGGGCACTCGCAATCCCGTGTTCATGCTGGACGAGATCGACAAGCTGGGCGTCGATTTTCGGGGAGACCCGGCGGCGGCCCTCCTGGAGGTCTTGGACCCCGAGCAGAACTTTTCGTTCTCGGACCACTATCTGGAGGTCCCCTTCGACCTTTCGAAGGTCATGTTCATCTGCACGGCGAACGTGACGCACACGATCCCGCCGCCCCTACTGGACCGTATGGAGGTCATCGAGCTCCCCG
Source organism: Acidobacteriota bacterium (assembly GCA_025061865.1). Classification (GTDB taxonomy): domain Bacteria; phylum Acidobacteriota; class HRBIN11; order HRBIN11; family HRBIN11; genus HRBIN11. The sequence continues at coordinate 1,452 of JANXAA010000056.1, forward strand.
GCTATACGGACGACGAAAAGCTCCACATCGCTCGGGGCTTCTTGATCCCCAAGCAGTTAGAAAACCACGGTTTGAAGCCTGAACAGCTCGAGTTCACCGATGAGGCCCTCCTGGTGATCATCAACTCGTACACCCGGGAGGCGGGCGTCCGGAACTT
>JANXAA010000056.1:1618-9433 GCA_025061865.1 Acidobacteriota bacterium
CGGCAGATCGCCAACATCGCCCGGGCGGTCGCCAAACGGATTGTCGAGGGCGCCTTGGAGAAGGAGGCCCTCACGCCCGACAACGTGGCGACCTATCTGGGGCCGCCCAAGTTCTTCCCTGAGTCAGCTGAACGGACGGCCAAGCCTGGTGTAGCGACGGGGTTAGCCTGGACGCCGACGGGCGGGGACATCATCTTCATCGAGGCGACTCGGATGTCAGGCAAGGGCAATCTCCTCTTAACAGGGTCACTCGGCGATGTCATGAAGGAGTCGGCCCAGGCGGCCCTCTCCTATATCCGTTCGAAGGCGAGTCAGTATGGGATCGAGCCGGACGCCTTTCTGAACAGTGACATTCACATCCACATTCCGTCGGGGGCTATCCCGAAGGACGGTCCGTCGGCGGGGATCACGATCTTCATCGCCCTGCTGTCGCTTCTGACGGGTAAGAACGTCCGGCCTGACGTGGCGATGACGGGCGAGATCACGCTCCGGGGCGTGGTCCTGCCGATCGGCGGCGTCAAGGAGAAGATCCTGGCCGCCAAGCGGGCTGGCATCCAGCATGTCATCCTGCCCGAGCGGAACAAGGCGGACCTGGACGAGATCCCGGCCCATATCAAGGCGGGCCTCGAGTTCCACTTGGTCAAGGAGGTCGATGAGGCTGTGGCCATCGCCCTGGGACCCCTGAAGGCGGCTGCCGGGTTCGTGATTCCGCCGAAGCCGGGCGAGATGCCGGCCCAGGAGTTTCCTAAAGAAGTGCACTGATATCGATAGAGATGAGTGGGAAGTGGGAAGCCAGGGATAGGGGAGGATGCAGGTCTCTGGTTTGTGGGAGCGATGAGGCGAGAGCATTGAAACGGGAGCGTTTCTGCATCAGGACCCCGTCTGGCATGGCGGTCGCCTGGAGAGGAGACTCCTATTCAGGGGAGGGGATTCCCCGATAGGTCCCCTCGAGGCGTACTTGCCCATGTGCCTATTGGCCTAACTGCTCATTGGCTGATCTATCTAAAGAGGTCCTTCGATGCGGCTGGACAAGTTTACGTATAAGGCGCAAGAGGCCCTTCAAGAGGCGCAGGAGCGGGCAATCCGCTATGGACACCCCCAGTTGGAACCCGAACACCTGGCGGAAGCCCTCGTCGAGCAGGACCAAGGGGTCGTCCCGGCCGTCTTACAGAAGTTGAACGTCTCGCCCCAGCAGGTTACCCGAGAACTCCAACGGGTAATGGGGGCATTCCCCAAGGTCCAGGGCGGTACGACGGGTGTCTACGTGTCGCCCCGTCTGCGGGAGGTCCTCCGGGAGGCTGAGCGGGAGGCCCAGCAGATGGGCGACGCCTATGTCAGCACGGAGCACCTGTTTTTGGCCCTGCTGGCCCTTCGGGACGGCGCTCTCAGTCGGGTCTTTGACCAATTTCGGCTCCGGCGAGATGCTGTCCTACGGGCTCTTCAGGAAATCCGAGGTCATCAGCGGGCGACGGATCCCCACGCCGAGGAGAAGTACCAAGTCCTCGAGCGCTTCACGATTGACCTGACCGAGATGGCCCGTCGGGGTAAGCTTGACCCCGTCATCGGCCGGGACGAGGAGATTCGGCGGGTCATTCAGATCTTGAGCCGCCGGACGAAGAACAACCCTGTCCTCGTCGGCGACCCGGGTGTCGGCAAAACGGCCATCGTCGAGGGCCTGGCCCAGCGGATCATCAACGGCGATGTCCCGGAGCCCTTGAAAGACCGTCGAATCCTTCAGCTCGATATGGGGGCTCTCATCGCCGGGACGAAGTACCGGGGCGAGTTCGAGGAGCGGTTCAAGGCCCTGATCCAAGAGGTCGTCGAGTCGGAGGGCCGCCTCATCCTGTTCATCGACGAGCTTCACACGGTCGTCGGGGCTGGGGCTGCCGAGGGTGCCGTCGATGCCTCCAACATGCTGAAACCCCCACTGGCTCGGGGCCTCTTGCGGTGCATCGGGGCGACGACCCTGACAGAGTACCGGAAGCACATCGAGAAGGACCCTGCCCTCGAGCGCCGTTTCCAGCCCGTCTATGTCCGAGAGCCTTCCGTCGAAGAGACGATCGCCATTCTACGGGGTCTGAAGGAACGGTACGAGATCCACCACGGCGTCCGCATCAAGGATGGGGCCCTCGTCGCTGCCGCCGTCCTGTCGCAGCGGTATATTGCGGACCGTTTCCTGCCTGACAAGGCCATTGACCTTATCGACGAGGCGGCTGCCCAGCTCCGAATGCAAATTGATAGTCTACCCCTCCCTATCGACGAGGTCCGCCGCCGCACTATGCAACTGGAAATCGAACGGCAGGCCCTTAAGAAGGAGACGGACCCCGACGCCCTGGACCGACTTCGCAAGCTTGAGGCCGAGCTCGCCCAGCTCCAAGAGCGGATGGACCGGCTGAATGCCCAATGGCAGGCCGAAAAGGCTCAGATCCAGAAGATCCGAGACCTCAAGGCCCGGCTCGACGAGCTCCGCTTTCTGGAGCAGCAGGCTGAGCGCCGGGGTGACCTCGAGCGGGCGGCCCAGATCCGCTACGGCCATATCCCGGAGGTCCAACGCCAACTCGAAGAAGCTCAGAAGCGGCTGGCTGAGATTCAGGGCGACGACCCTCTACTCCGGGAAGAAGTCGACGAGGAACAAGTCGCCCTCGTCGTCTCCAAGTGGACGGGCATCCCTGTGGCGAAGCTTCTGGAGGGCGAGCGGGAGAAGCTCCTTCACATGGAGGAACGTCTCCGTCGGCGGGTCGTCGGCCAAGACGAAGCCCTTGAGAAGGTCGCCCACGCCATCCGCCGCGCTCGGGCGGGCCTTCAGGACCCCCATCGGCCCATCGGGAGCTTCCTGTTTCTGGGACCGACGGGCGTCGGCAAGACCGAGACGGCTCGGGCCCTTGCCGAGTTCCTGTTCGACGACGAAAAGGCCATGATCCGCATCGACATGTCGGAATATATGGAGAAGCACTCGGTCGCCCGCCTCATCGGGGCCCCGCCGGGCTACGTCGGGTACGAGGAGGGCGGCCAACTCACAGAGGCCGTCCGGCGGCGGCCGTACTCGGTCATCCTGTTCGACGAGGTCGAGAAGGCCCATCCTGACGTCTTTAACGTCCTCCTCCAGATCCTCGAAGACGGCCGGCTGACAGACGGGAAGGGCCGTACGGTCGACTTCACGAACACTGTCATCATCATGACGTCGAACTTAGGGAGCCAGTGGATCCTGGAGATGGGCCCCGGTCGAGAAGAAGAGGTTCGGGAACGCATCGCCCAGGCCCTTCGGAGCTTTTTCCGGCCCGAATTCCTGAACCGGATCGACGAGGTCGTCATCTTCCGTTCCCTCGGTGAGGAACAGCTGTCTCAAATCGTGGACATTCAAATCGCCCGTCTCAATGAGTACCTGGCGTCCCGTAAGATTGAGGTCCGTCTGACGGAGGCGGCCCGGCGTGCGCTGGTCGAACGAGGCTACGACCCAGCCTTTGGGGCCCGGCCCCTGCGGCGGACGATCCAGCGGTCTATCCAAGACGAGCTGGCCCGGCGGGTCTTAGCGGGCGAAGTCCACGAAGGCGACGTCGTCGAAGTCGATTATGCGCCCGAGGCGGGCTTCACGTTCCGGGTCGTCGACCACCGGACGGCGGCCGCTGCGTGACAGAGGGCAGGCGTCTCGCTGGGTGGGGAAGCCCAAGAAGATAGCGACTCCGACTCGATCGGCACTGCCCGAATTGAATCGGCCTTGCATTAACCTAGAGAAGACGTCCCTATGAGGTGGCTTGCCTTTCCTCTTTACAGGTCGCCGCGCGAAAGCCTGCGAGACCCTCTTCGGGGTAACCTCCCCCTTGTCTGTCCTTGACGTCTAAGGCGCTGAACTCCTGAAGCCACGTGCCGTCGCGATCCCCCATGGCCGGATCGATGAAAACAAAAGCTCGGCCAGATCGAGCCGCCTGGCGGTCGGCGGGACGGCTCGTCGACGCCGTCCGGTCAGTCTCGGAGACGTCTGAAGGAGCCGGAATTCGAGGCTAGGGACCCTATCAGGCCAGCGGCCAGACTCGCCGGGAGGGCGACCGTCAGCATGTGAACCCCCGTGAGAGCCTCTATTTCTAGAGCTCGCCACAGAAGTCCTGCCAAGCCCCCCGTGACCATCGAGGCGATGGCCCCCCCGGGGGTAGCCCGCCGCCAATATACGCCTAAAAGCATCGGCACGAAGAGAGACACACAGTAGACAGCGGCGACCATTTCCAGGGTCCGGACGAGTCCCGGCAGGACCAAAGCACACCCGATGGCGACCCCGCCCAGGACAGCCGTCACACGACGGGACCCCGTGACCTGTCGGGTATCGTCGGTCCCCCATCGAACCCATAGGTCTCGCACGACGACTGTGGTGGCTCCCAAGAGGGCACTGTCACACGTCGACATGACGACTGCCGTCAAAGCGGCCAGGACGATACCCCCCAGGAAAGGGTCCAGGAGGCCTTCCACGAGGGCCGGGAGAGCTCGCATTTGCTCGATGGCGCCGGTCGGCTCGAGACCCGGGTACAGCCGTCGGGCCGTCATGCCCGCCAGGGCGACCAAGGCGCCCAGGGGCACCAAGACAAGAGCAGCGACTCCGCAGGCCTGCCGGGCCGTGGCGGGGTCTCGCGTCGCCAAGACTCGCTGGACAGTGCTCTGCATCGTCACATGCCAGGTCGTCGACATGATGACCCAGGCAAAGACCGTACTCCCCAGGGCCAAGACGTCCCATCCGGAGACGGGTCTTCGAGTCGATGGGTTCAGCCACACCGGACCCAGGGCTTCGAATCCGCGCGCCGCCGGTGGCCCCTCGAGAGCTTCCAGGCCGCCGACCGACCGGAGGCCCACGACGGCAAGCACCAGAAGGCCGAGGACGATCCATGCCAGCTGGAGGTTGTCGGTCCAGTGGATGGCCCAGATGCCGCCTCGGACGGCATACACGACGACGACCAGACCGGCTATGGCGATGCCCGCTCGGACCGGCAGGCCCATCATTTGGGCCGCAACCGTCCCTAAGGCGAGGAGCTGGGCCCCCAAGAAGAGGACCAGACCGACCAGGGCGAGGACGGTGGCTAGGCGACCGGCTATGGGGCCGTACCGCCAGGCGATGAACTCGGGGACGGTGTACACAGCCCTTTGTCGGAGGACCGGACCTAACGTAAGGCCTAACAGGACCAAGCCGACGCCGGCGCTCCAGAGATACCATCCGGCGGATAGCCCCACGTAGTAGGCGACACCGGCCGCCCCGATGGTCGAGCCCGCCCCGATGGCCGTCGCCGCCAGGGACCCGGCCGTGATCCAGAGGCCATGTTGACGACCGGCCAGTAGGTAGTCGTCCAGGGACCGGACCTTGCGACGGGCCGCGACCTCCCCGATAGCCAACATCAGGATCAGGTAGCCACCAAATACGGCCCAACGGATGACAGTCGGATCCATGGCTCCGGGTGTCGGGTGTTTAGATGCTAGGTGTTAGTAGAATAGGAGTGATTGTCCCAGGACGGACGCCGGCCCGACGGCCGGCCTTTCCAGGTAGGGGGATAGCCCCTACAGCCGCCGGGATCGGCAATGCCAAGAGCGCAAGAGCGAAGTCTGTAAGCTTCTGACCTGCATCCTCTATCGACCCACCTGCTCACCCACCCGAGACGACGGCTCGATGGCTGTCGGGCGGCTTCGGATCGGATAGGTCGCCCCGTCCCGGGTCAGGACGAAGGGAGTCGAGAAAAACCGTCGGCACTGTTGGCGAAACGCCGGTGTCAAGGCATCCGGATAGAAGTGCGTCAGAAGCGTCTGCTCGGCCTCGGCCCACCGAGCCAGGACGGCCGCCGATTCGGGCCACAGATGGGGGGAAGAGGGGTGCCGGTGAGCACACTCCAGGAGGAGGACCGTCGTGCGATAGGCCAGTTGGACCAGCGTCAGACACCAGGTCGTATCCCCGCTATAGGTCAGCGAGGCCCCATCTGGAAAATCGATCCGGTAGGCCAGGCTGCCAGCCACGTGGGCGACGGCCCCGGTCGTCAGTTCCACGCCGTCCCAGAGGGAGACTCGCTCCCCGGCGTTAAGGGGCCGTATCGGGACGAGGTCCATCGACAGGCCCGGGGTGGACCGGACCCAATGCTCGACCTGCCGGAGGGTCTCCCGAGAAGCCATGACCGTCGGGCCGGGTCGCTGACGGGGGACGAGGGACATCGTGAAGAGGAGCGTTAATGTGTCGAGGCAGTGGTCCAGGTGGGGATGCGAGAGGAGGACATAGTCGATACGTTGGAATCGTACATACCGGCTGGCCGCATGCCAGGCCCCCGGCCCCAGGTCTAGCAGAAGGCCCCGACCGGCATACAGGACGAGATGACCGGCCGGGCGGCGACCGCCGACCGGGACGCCGGTCCCCGAACCTAAGACGACGAGCCGAGGATCCTGACGACTTGCCGACTGGACCATAGGGGTCTCCCCGGGTTCGGTGTCAGGGACTGGGTGCTTAAGGGGGCTAGGGATCGGGGATTAGGTCTTTCCCTAAACTCTGACTCCCGACCCCTGAAGTCCCATACATCACACCAAATTCATCAGTAGTCCCTGTAGGGGACACCGTTAGAGTCCCGGCCCGGGGCCAGGCTCCGGACGTCCCGGATACACATCTGACTCGGGTCGTTCGGGTCGGCTTCCAGGACCCAGTCCCAGAGGGCTTGTTGCGTGATGGGGTCTTTGGGAATGGCACGGAGATACCCCAGGCGGACGAGGTCCCCCTCATTTTGGAGGCACTCTCCTCGACGGTCGATATAGTACTGGTTGATGACGTCCCGCATTCGGTTCAAGTTCTCTTTGAGGACCGATTCCTTCGTCTTCTGGACACTCCGCTGATACGCCGGTAGAGCGACCCCTACCAGAAGGCCGAGGATCGTCAGGACGACGATCAGCTCCAGAAGCGTAAACCCCGCGTCCTGCATTCTGCATCGGGCGTCCTGCGTCCTATATGCTGCCTCCCGCATTTCGTCCCTCGTTGCCCTGTCTGCCGTCCCCAGACGGCGGGGATGCCTACGATCCCATCCCGATTTATTTCTCGACATGCCCATTGGGCCTATCTACCCATCCGCCCAAGATAATGGCTCACCACTCACAGTACCGACTCTTCCTGTCCAAAGCCTGTCGGCAGGCCCTTGTGTAGACGTCGTAGACGTGACGGCCGCACCACCCGGGCGGCGTCTCCCCCGTCTGGGGCGGCTTCTGGTCGATGCAGAGCTTGCCCCAGTCCAGACTGCCGGTCATGGGGTCCTCGGGAATCCGACGGAGGAACCGATACTTTTGCTCCCTCGGGTCTTGGCCGGGTACCGTGGTCTTCACGGTAACCCACTCGGTCAGGACTTCTAAGTCTCTGGGATACTTAGTATCGGGGTCCATCACGGGCGGATCGACCGTAACGCTACTCCCCGGCGGCAAGCCCGGCGGAGCGACGGCCCGATGGAATTCGTCGATGGCCGTGCGCAGGATTCGAAGAGCCCGGCGCAGTTCGGCCTCCTTTTGTCGCTGAACGACGACCTGAGCCAGGGGAATCGCCAGACCGGCGAGGATGGCCAAGATTGTCGCCGTGACGATCAACTCCAGGAGCGTCATCCCCTGTCGGTCCGGCCGAGTCCATTTGCCCATGCCGGTCCTCCGAGACGACATCGCCGTTCAGACAGAGCGTCTGTCTTTCATTCTATCCGAATCCGCCGGCTTCTAAAACGCTGCCCAAAAGGGACCATAGACCGGACTCGGCGCCGGAATCTCCTCGTCCTAAGGTTTCCCGGCGGGATGATTCGGATGCCCCGCTAGTCTTTCCTTCCGAGACCCGAGACC
>JANXAA010000570.1 GCA_025061865.1 Acidobacteriota bacterium
CTGGCGCGTCACATCCCAGGTCGCCAGAATACAGTTATAGTCCGCCGCCTTGCTGATGGCTATCGCCAGATACGTCTCCACGGCGGCGGCCCGGTCGGGGTCCAGAGCGGCCTCCAGTTCGGCCCGCAGGTCCCGCAGGGTCTCCACGAAGGTCCCCAACGCCAGCAACTGGCGGGGGGAGAAAAAGTCGGCCCAGGTGCGCATGCCGTAGCGCATCGGCTCGGCGGTCTTCAATCCCTCCGGGACAGGCTCGGTGGGGATGAGGTTTTCGGCCTCCCAGCGGGGGCGGAGGCGGGCCAGTTCGGCCTCGGCGGCGCGGGCGGCCTGGAGGTCTTCGGGGGTGGGGGCGCGGAAGTCAAAGCCGCCTGTCCGCTTGAGGGCGACGGCGTAGAGAATCTGCCCCATGCGGCCCGCCTGGGCCTGGGCTTTGATGTATTCGCCGTCTATCGTTTCGCCCGTCCAGGGGGAGCGGGCAACGCCGCCGGAGACGGTGCCGAGGTCGGGGGACCTCAC
>JANXAA010000057.1 GCA_025061865.1 Acidobacteriota bacterium
CGATGGGTCTCGGGATGGTCCGTATCCAGAGCCCAGACGTGGCCTACCGCGTGTTTAAGGCCCTTGAGTTGGAACGGGCCGTCTACTACCTTCAGGAGACGGTCCCTCATGAGGGCCGGGACATCCGGGTCTTCGTCTTAGGCGGTCGCGTCTTGGCGGCCATGGAACGGGTCGCCGACGGTTGGCGGACGAACGTGGCCCGGGGGGCTCGTGTGCGACCGACGCGCCTGACGTCCGAGCAGGAGAGGCTTTGCCTCCAGGCCGCCGCCCTCGTCGGTGCCGAGTATGCCGGCGTCGACCTCCTGCCGGCCCCCGACGACGTCTGCTACGTGTTAGAAGTCAACGGCATCCCCGGCTGGCAAGGCCTCCAGACGACGACCGACCAGGACATCGCCGCCGAGATCGTCGTCTACCTCGAGCAGACGACCCCCTGACCCGTTATTGCCAGCCCGACGAGCCACGATTAAACTCCTTAAGATGGGAGGCGGGCCATACCCAAGCGGGGAGAGAATTTAATATAAATAACATGAATCTTTCGGATCCCTCGCTGTACTTAAACGGGACCTATCGCTCAGGCATCGGCAGATTATGCGTTACGACCCCGAGACTGTCGCCGTAGCCGCTCAATTGGCCTGCCTCCTGGAAGCCAGCGCCGAGAAGCCGGGTAATGTTACGCCGACCCATAGATTTGCGGATTTGGACTACGAAGACTTCCTGCGGGCGGCGGCGGCCATCGGGCCCGAGATGGCTCGGGCCGGCACGCGCGGGGTCGGCGAGACGGTCTGGGCGGCTGTGGCGGCGACCCGCCGGTGGACCCGAACGAACGTCAACCTAGGGATCGCCCTCCTACTGGCACCCCTGGCCCGGGCGGCCCTGTTAGACGACATGACAGCGGCGAGCCTTGAACCCGCCGAGGCTCTGCGGGTTCGTCTGCGGCGGGTCCTGCGGGACCTGACCGTCGAGGACGCCCGCCACGCCTATGCGGCCATCCGGCTGGCGACTCCGGGCGGCCTGGGAACCGTGGAACGGCATGATGTCCGGACCGAGCCGACCGTGACCCTGCGGGAGGCCATGGCGGCGGCCGCCGACCGGGACAGTATCGCCGCTGAATACGTGACCGACTACGCTATCACCTTCGAGCGGGCCCGACCGGCCTTACAGCAGGCTCTCAAGCGGGGCCTCTCCTATCGGCAGGCCGCCGTTCAGGTCTTTTTGGAACTTCTGGCGGCTGTCCCCGACACGTTGATTGCTCGGAAAGCCGGTCGACGGGTCGCTGAGGCCATCTCGCGGCAGGCTGCCCGGGTCGTCGCCGCCGGAGGCGTCTTCACCGAGGCTGGTCATCGGGCCCTAGCCCGGCTGGACCGCCGTCTCCGTCGAGACGGCCGCCGCCTGAATCCTGGCACGACGGCCGACCTCGTCGCCGCCGCCCTCTTTGTAACCCTCTTGGAAGATGCGGGATCCCAAGTCCCGAGTCTCGAGTCTTAGGTGCCCAGCAGAAGGGACCCCAAGCTACGGACTCCAGACTAGTGACCGGTAGAGCCTCAGGATAAGGCCCCGGTCGGCTCAGGCAAGGTCCGGGGACGGGATTTTTCGTGGGTGCAGCTTGTGACACCTTTCTCTGGGATCCGGCATCTGAGACCCGGAACCCAATGCCTTTGAATGCTTAGCCACCCCGCTTTAGCGAGCGGGGTGGGGATTGAATAGCGAGCAGGGTCAGGATAGTAAGTGGGGTTGGAATAATGATGATGTGGAGTCGGAATGGCGGTGGGGATGCGGAGGGGGTTGATTCTAGGGGGCGGGGCTTGTATTCTGCATCCGGCATCTTGTATCCTGCATGGTGGTGACCCCGCTCGAGCGGGCGGGGTGGGGATTAGGGGGCAGGGATTCTATCTATACTTATATCCCGCATCCTGTCTTAACATCCCGGGAGCATCGGGATGGAACGGTTTCGCATCAATATTGCCAAGGAGTACCTGGGGTTTTGTGCCGCCCACTTCATTACCTATGAAGGCCACCTCTGTGAGGCACTCCATGGCCACAACTATCACGTCCGTATCACGCTCGAAGGCCCCATCGACGAGAACTACTACGTGATGGACTTCATCCGGGTCAAGAAGATGATGAAGGCCATCTGCGACGACTTGGACCATCGAACGCTTCTTCCCTTGAATAATCCTCACCTGGTCTTAGAGATGTCGGACGACCGTGTCTTGGTCCGATACAAGCACCGGCTCTTCGTCTTTCCCCGAGAGGACGTCGTCCTGCTTCCGATGCCCAACACGACGGCCGAGATGCTGGCCCGGTACCTGTGCGACCGGGCCCTCGAAGAGCTCGCCCGCATGGGAACGCCGCCCCTTCAGATGGTCGAGGTCGAGGTAGAAGAGGCCCCTGGCCAGTCGGCTGTTTACCGGCGGGACTTATAGGCGGTTCCAGGTGCCAGCTTTCGGGTCTCAGCTTAGCACGGTCGTTGAGCTCGGGAGAAGGGCATTATTTCAGCCTGGCTGACTGCCCGAGAAGAGTGGTTTTGTAAGGGCGGAAAATCTCGTCCCTATTGGGAAGTCATGACGACGGGACGGGATCACTCATGGCTCATAGGTCATGGTGGATGGGTCCTGGCTATCTGGAGCATGACCTATGAGCTCCTTCGTCACGCCGTCCCGTCACCCCGCAACTCGGAAAGCATGGGACGCTATGTCGGAAGTGACCGTTTATATCGCCTTGGGAAGCAACCTGGGTGACCGGCGGAGCAATCTTATCGAGGCCATCCGCCAGCTTCGCCAGAAAGTTCGGGTCGAGCGACTGTCGTCGGTCTACGAGACCGAACCGGCCTATGTCCCGGACCAGCCTCGGTTTCTCAACATGGTCCTGCGAGGCCGGACGGACCTTGCGCCTCGGGAGCTTTTGGAATTCCTGAAAGGCATCGAGCGGCGGATGGGCCGTCTGGCCGTGGAGCGCTACGGTCCCCGACCTATCGATTTAGACATCCTGCTATACGATAGCCTGTGGGTCGACGAGCCGGACCTGACGATTCCCCACCCGCGGCTCATGGAGCGCGCCTTTGTCTTGATCCCCCTGGCTGAGATCGACCCGGATTTGGTCCTGCCCGGTCAGACGGAGCCTGTCGCTGCTTTGGCCCATCGCGTCGAGGGCGTCGGTCGGGTCGTCCGTGTCGAACGGGGCCTAAGCATTCGATTAATTCGGGACGTCCAAGAAGAGCCGCCGCCCGTCCGCCTCAGCCTGACTAAGGCCGGCGTCACGGGCATCCGCCGCGTCATTCGTCTCCAAGGCCCGACGGGCAATGAACTCTTTGAGGCTGAGATGGACCTCTACGTCGAGCTCCGGCCAGACCAGAAGGGCGTCCACATGTCCCGTTTCAGCGATACCATCGAGGAGATTTTCGGGGAGATCGAAATCGAGTCGGTCTCGACCATGGAGCGGCTGGCTGAGCGGATCGCCCTGCAACTCCTTCGGGACCAGCGGACGGTCCGGTCGGACGTCCACATCCGGGCCCGTTTTCCCCAGGAGCGTTTTACGCCCGTCTCCGGCAGGCGGACCCAGGAGCTGTATACTCTCATCGGGATGGCGGCGGCGACCCAACGACGGGTCATCCACCTCGTCGGCGTCGAGGCCGAGGGCCTGATGGCTTGTCCCTGCGCCCAGGACATGATGGCCGCTTACGCCCGGGAACAACTGACTGAGGCCGGCTTCTCGCCAGAGCAGATCGAGCACATCTTAGCTGCTATCCCGGCGGCGACTCACAACCAACGCGGTCGAGGCATGCTCCTGGTCGGCAGTGACACGATTGTCGACGCCCGCGACCTCGTCAGCATCGTGGAAAATGCCATGAGTAGCGAAAACTACGACCTCCTCAAGCGGCCCGACGAGCTGTTTGTCGTCGCCAAAGCCCACCGACGGCCCCGCTTCGTCGAGGATGCCGTCCGGGAGATGATCCTCGGCCTCATCGAGCTGTACCCGGACCTGCCCGACGAGACCTTCGTCTTAGCCCGTCAGATGAACATGGAGTCGATCCACAAACACGACGTCTACGCCGAGCGGTCCGGCACGCTCGGCGAACTCCGCCGCGAACTCACCGGCCCCGACTACGTCACGCCCCACACGACCCTCGACGCCTGGCTCCGGACTCAGCTGGAACGGTAAAGTGACACAAGCTCTTGTCGATGTCCATGGTCGGCAAGTCCGACTGACGCCGGAAAGACCAATCGGAACCCAGGGGTCTCGCCGGGGATCGGACGACATCATCGTCGGCCCGACTCACCGTCGAATCAAGTCCTATCCCGACCGTCGAGTGTACATCCGCCCCAAGGCCACCGTCCGGGCCGCCAAATCCCGAAAATCGACTCGTTCATAGCCGATGACGTAACTCTCCAGGTAGTCCCCCAGAGGCACCCGCCAGCGGTCGGGAATCGCCGAAGCTCCTTGCGCTGTCCCGAGGATGGCTCCGACGATGCCGGCCGCCGTGTCCGTGTCCCCACCGCACTGGACGGCTAGGGTGATGCTCTGACTGAAGTCCCCCTCACCGAACCACAGGGCCACGAGGACGGCCGCCAGATTCGGGAAGGTATGGAGCCAGTGATACGTGTTCAGGATTTCGGTCTCGACGTGCATCCACGCTGCGGTCCAGTCCGGTGCCCTGGCACACCACCGCAGGACCTGCCGGGCGACGGCCGTGAACTGACTCCGGGGCGGCACGAAGTGAAGGGCTATCTCGATCAGGCGGCGGGGGACCGACTCGACGAAGGCGGCGGCGGCCATGGCCGCGATGAATAATGCCCCGTAGACGCCCTCCGTTTCATGAGCGATGACGGCGTCCCGATAGGCCAATTCGATAGCTGTTTCGGGTCGGCCGGGAAGTAACCAGCCGCAGATCTCAGCCTTCATCATGGCGCCGACCCAGTGACTGAAAGGATTGTCCGTCGAGCCCGATTCGGGCGGAAAAATGCCCCGTCGGAGGTTCTCCAAAGCGATGGCTTCGGCCGTGTAAGCCTGGGGAAGGCGCTCGAGCCACGCCAGGGCGAGTTGCTCGCTGGTAAAGTCCGGACCGTATCCCGCAACGGCGTGGAGCAGGACAAGGGGATACGCCGTGTCGTCGTTGAGGCTTGAAGGGGGTGCCAAGTAGTCTGTCACGGTTCCATAGGTCTGCGCGATGCGCTCACGGGTCCAACCCTCCACAGGTCCCCCGAGGGCCCCACCAATGACCTTCCCGAGCCAGCCGCCGAGGACCCGGTCCTCGTAGTCGCTCCAGTCATAGACCGGCAACTCGGGCGCCGGCGGGAGGGACGCCCGAATGGCTTCCAGGGTCACGGGCCGTTCGACACTCGGCAGAGGGACCGGCGGCGCCTGTCGGAGGACGTGGTGGATACGAGCCATCAGGACGAGCAGGCGGTCCCACTCGCCGGCCGCGTACAGCCGCTGACCCTCCAGAAGGAGGGCCTCGGCCGCTCGGACATCGTACCCCTTCTGGCCCATCGCCTGAACGAGGGCTTCCGTCGGACGGACGACGACGCCCGTGTCGGTCACGAGTTCCCAACGGCGGCGGATGTCTTCAACGCGCTCGTGTCGGTCTTTTGTCCCCGAGCCGGCCATGGGATCCCTATTCAGACGCCCGTTCAAGGTAAGCAGGAGTGTCGACGGCATCCATTATGGCGCCGTTCGATTCGCGAAGGCAGATGGGCAGATAGGCTCACCGGCATAGAGGGGCACCGAGGAAGATGAGTCAAAGCTACCCCCGTGCGATCTAACTCGGAGGTGGATGCCGCGAGTCGACGAGGACGCATAGGTGGGGACGTCTGGGCCACCCCTTAATGGCGACCCAGCAGGCAAAAGCCGTCGGAAATTCCCATCGGCGGCGGTTTCGGTATAATATCCAAGTGCTGGGTGTTGGACAAAAAGAGACTCCAGACTTTCAGAGCGGGTTTAGGGTTTGTAGTCTATGGTCCCTTACATGACATCCAGCCCCTGAGGCCTAATACCGCCTTCCCAGGAGCTGAGCGATGGACGAGACGACCGTCAAGGACGAGGCGGCTCTTAAGGAAGAGCTCCGCAAACGCATCACGAAGGCCCGCGTGGCCGAACCCGACAAGGACGGAAAGAGCCGGATCATCATGGAGAAGGTCTTGGCCCTACAGGCCTTCCGGGAGGCCCGGGTCGTTCAGTTTTACATCGATGCCGCCAGTGAGGTCCGGACCCGGAGCTTTATCCCCAAGGCGATGGAGCTCGGCAAGAAGGTCATCGTCCCTTACTGTACGAAGGACGAGCAGGGCGACGACATCCTGAAGCTCTTCCCCCTGTCGAGTTTCGACGAACTGGAAATCGGGGCTTTTAACATCTTGGAACCTAAGGTCAGCCTGCGAGACTTGCCCGAAAAGCAGTGGGACGTCCGGAGCGTGGACTTCATCATCGTGCCTGGTGTCGTCTTTGACCGGCGGGGCGGCCGGATCGGCCACGGGTGGGCTTACTACGACAAGCTGTTGCGCCTGGCACGGTCGGACTGCTGGCTCGTCGGTATCGCTTACGAGTGCCAGGTCGTCGACTATGTCCCGATGGGACCCCACGACGTGTATATGGACCTCGTCGTGACGGAGCAGAACATTTACGAGGGCCTGCGCCGGAAGGAGTGGCGTCGATGAGCCGATCTCTCTGGGACCTCGTCGAGGATACTTACGTCGAAGCGTTTCGGAGTGTCTATGCGGCTGTCTTGATCACGGCCCGGGACAAGACGTGGCTCGACCATGCCGTCGCCGCCGTCACGGGTCATGCCTCGAGTACGATCCTGTGTGACTGCGAGGCCGGCCTCGACCGCTACGTCTACGAGGGCACCCCGGACGGACGGATCGGGGCCATCGTCCAGTTTCACGTCCCTAAGTTTCGGAAAGACCCCGTGCGGTCCTTGGAGCTCACGTTGATTCAACGTCTGGGCCAGAACGTCCTAACGTGTCCGACAGCCGCCGCTTGGAACGTCCTGCCGACTGAGAAGGCCTTCCCTATTGGGCGAAAGCTGGCCTTCTTTGGCGATGGCTACCAGGAGCGGGGCCGCCTGTATGACCGGGATGTCTGGCAGGTCCCCGTCATGGGCGGCGTGTTCCTTGCCGAGGAGCTCATCGGCTATGCCGACGGCCTTATGGGTGGGATGTTGTGGCTGTTCGCTGAGGACCTCGAGGCGGGCCTGGCCGCCGCCGAGAAGGCTGTCGAGGCGATCCGTCACGGGGCCCCCGGCGTCATCATGCCGTTCCCCGGCGGGATCACGTGGTCCGGCTCGAAGGCCGGCAGTCAGTATGAGTTTCTATTCGCTTCGACGAACCACCCCTTTTGTCCGACCCTGCGGAACCGCATCCCAGATTCCCGGGTCCCGGAGGGCGTCCAGGCCATTTTGGAGATCATCATCAATGGGGAGAGTGTCGAGGCCGTCGCCCGGGCGATGCAGGTCGGCATGCAGGCTGTCCGGGATTGCCCGGGCTTGGTCCGCATCTCAGCGGGCAACTACGGGGGTCGCTTGGGGAAGACGAAGATCTATCTGCGAGAGTTAGTGCAGAAAATGGAGCAGTAGGCAGGTCACAAGGCGGAGTTTATCCCCTTGAGTCCTGGATATTCGACCTCTGTGAGTAAGGTTTCTCTTACTCTCTATTTCCTGTCTGCCCATCTGCCGACCTATCCGACCTACCCTGCCGATCCGCCTGCCATGAAGCTCCTGGTCAGCGTCGTCAATCCGGAAGAAGCCCAGACAGCCCTCGCCGTTGGGGTCGACATCTTGGACATTAAGAACCCGGCGGAAGGCTCCCTGGGGGCTCCCTCACCGGAGACGGTCCGGCGGATTCGGGCCGTGACGCCCCCGCACGTACCCCTTAGCGTGGCTATCGGAGACATGCCGAACCTGCCGGGCACGGCCGCCCTGGCCGCTTACGGGGCCGCCCGTCTGGGGGCGACCTACGTGAAAGTCGGCCTGTGGGGGGTCTCGACAGGGGCTGAAGGCCGTACCCTCCTCCAAGCGGTTCGGACGGCCTGCTCCGATTTCCCCAATGTCCGGGTGGTCGCCTGTGGATATGCCGACGCGGCCCGACTTCCGCACCGGCCTCTGGCCCCCCTTTGCCTGCCGGCCGTCGCTCGAGACGCCGGCGTGGACGGTTGCATGTTGGACACGGGCCTGAAAGACGGCCGTCGGCTGTGGGACTTCCTGTCTGAAGCGGACCTTCGAACCTTCGTCGAAGCGGCTCACGCGGCGGGTCTCTTCGTGGCCCTGGCAGGCACCCTCCAGGCGGAAGACCTTCTACGGGTCCGAGACCTCGGGGTCGACGTCGTCGGTGTACGATCGGCCGCCTGTCGAGACGGGCACCGGACTGGTCCCCTGGACGCCACGCGCCTCCGTCAGCTTCGGGCCCTCCTAAGCCCGTGATTGAGGTACCGGGTGCCGGGCCCCAAGTCCCGGGAAATCACATATTCGGTCTCGAGAAGGGGCCCGTCAGAAAGGCCTCTCCAGACCGAGGAGCTCAGACAAGGGGAATTCCCGCGGTTGTGCGCTTATTCGCCATCCCTAAGGCTGGAGGCCAGTGGATCACGCCCAGACGTCGCCTACGCCGAGCAGGTGCATCAGGAGCCGCCGGACCGGCACGAGAAGGGTCCCGAAAAAGCCGGGCACCAGGAAGAGCGCCATCAGCATGAAGGGCATGAAGGGCTTGGCTTGATACCAGTAGACGAGCCATCGACGGGGCAGGAGACCCTCAGCGACCCAGCTCCCGTCCAGGGGAAACAGGGGCAAGAGGTTAAAGAGGGCTAAGGTAATATTGAGCTGAACACCGACTAAACAGATAGCCAGGACGAGTTCGGCGACCAGGCCCAGACGGAAGCCTCCGGTGAACGTCAGCCGTAAGAGGTGGTACACCACTGCAAAGCATGTCGCCAAAACCAGATTACTGACAGGACCGGCCAAGGCCGTCAGCATCTGGCCCCGGCGGGGGTGCCGAAAGTACCGGGCGTCGACGGGTGTCGGCTTGGCCCATCCGATGACGATCCCCCCGGCTATCAGGGAAATCAGAGGCAGGAGGACGGTCCCGATGGGGTCGATATGGGGGAGGGGATTCAGGGTGATACGGCCTTGATAGCGGGCCGTCGGGTCACCCAGGCGCCAGGCCGTCCAGGCATGGGCGCTCTCGTGGAACGACAGGCTCAACAGCAAGTGGACAAAGTACAGGAGGACTGTCCACAAGTGGAGCATGGAATCGCTCATATGTCGACTCCTAAGGGGACTTCTCGATAGAAGGGACGGAGTTGTTCGACCCACAGGGCAAACTGGTAGAGGCGTTCCTCTTGGAAGTGGGGCCCGATGACCTGGAGGCCAATCGGCAGGCCCTGACGGTCCTTCCCGATGGGGACCGAGAT